>NZ_JACSLO010000011.1:0-80642 GCF_018618195.1 Exiguobacterium sp. s7
TATAGCTCTTTAAAAATGACGAAGCTTGCGCTTCATTCAAAAATTGTAAAACTTATTTTTGCCTCATCGTTCAGTTTTCAAAGTTCGTCTGCCGCTCTTAGCGACTCATTAATAATAGCACCTGCTCTACTATTCGTCAACTATAAAAATAAAATATTTTAAAAGAATAAAAACGTGGTGTGTTCTCGGTCGCCACTATATAGAAGAAACACACCACAGATCATTGGAATGCAATGATTCGAACTTCATCTAAACGAGTCAAATCGTACATTTCTTGCGTCGGTTCAGATATGACAATCGGTTGTTCGACGTTCGGTGTATAGTTACGAATTGTACCTCGAACCCCACTACTCAACAACACGGTTCGACCGACTTCATAAAATCCAAGCAATGTCGCCAAAAGGGTAAGTGCTTCCCCATCGTAAGCTTCATTTTGCCACATATAGAAATATGCCTCTTCCGGTGTCAAAGCGTCTCGAAACGTTCGTGGGGCTGTCAACTGACAAAAACGATCTGCCACAATGAACAGCGGCGAGGCCGGATGGAGCGACCGCTCCTCGAGACGATTCGGAAAGCCAGAACCATCAAGACGCTCATGGTGTTCCGCAACCAATTTACTGACGCGCTGGCGCAGCGTCTGATCTTGAGGCAACATCGCCATCGATACGAGTGGATGTTGATACAATAACTCTCGTTCCATTTTTGTGAAATAACGCATATGCGACCATTTTCGAATTTTTGCGTAGCTGGCGTCTGCAAAATACGAGGCGATGCCGTAGTCGAACTGGAGTCGATGTTCATCCCCCCGATACTTGGACAAGGTCCTTGCAACGAGTGCGCGATAAATCGCATGATGAATGACGTGATTTTTTCGAAGTGGTTGTTTCGTGAAAAATGTAACGATAGCTGATAATGGATAATCACGACGAAACAATTGGTGGATAAACTCTAAGGCTTCATAGGGATTCGGAGCAATCCGTTCCTCCCATTGATTATAGTGACGTTCATATTGGAGGATCTTCTCACACAAATCGCGTTCTTCTTCTTGCGTGAAGCGACGACGTTCCACAGGAGCAACTTCAATCGTCTCTACTTTTAAAAACCGAAGCAAGCGTAAATGTTCATTCGTCAGTCTAATGCCAGCCTCTAATGAAGAGACCGCTGTTTTTAGGACCATCCCTACGTGAACGTTTGAAATAGCGAGTCGCATGCTCATCCCTCCTGATCGTATGAAAACAGGTCGAACGGAAGCCCCGTTCGACCTGTTTCGCCTTATTCGGTCACTTCAGACGATAGGTCGGTTTCTGGTGCTTCACCATCAAATCCATTCTCCATCTCATCTGCTGATTCCTCTTCTAGCTCATCTTTTTTCAATTTTGCGATGGTCGCTAAGCGATCGCCGTCCTCGATGTTCATGACTTTCACGCCGCGCGTACTGCGACCCATTTGTGAAATCGTCTGTGCGTCAATTCGAATGGCGACACCAAGCTCGGTCATGAGCATGATATCGTCGTCCTCATCCACGACTCGCATACCGACGACGGTACCGCGATCGGTCTTGATTCCGATGATTCCAGAACCACCTCGACCTTGCGTACGGAATTGCTCCATTGCGGTACGTTTTCCGTAACCCTTTTCCGTGATTATCAATACGTCTTGTGTCGGTCGTACGATTTCCATCGAGACAACTTGATCATCGTCCTTTTTCAATCGGATGGCACGAACGCCGCGAGCTGTACGGCCCATCGAACGCACTTCCCCTTCAAGTGGGAAACGAATCGACATCCCTTCACGGGTCACAATCAACATTTCGTCGTCGCTCTTCGCGAGACGAACGGTGACGAGTTCATCGGTGTCATTCAAACTGATGGCACGAAGTCCATTTTTATTGATGCGGGCATACGCCGAGAGCGGTGAACGTTTAACGAGTCCTTGTTTCGTAATGAATACGAGCGACAATTGCTCATCCGCCACTTCCGCTTCCGAGTCTTCAGTGCCATCCTCGACGATGGCCTTGTCCGCCAAATAACTCTGGAAATCGACCGGAATCATCGTTTCGACTTTCTCGCCTTTATCGACTTGGAGCAAGTTGATAATCGGCATCCCTTTCGCTGTACGACTCATCTCAGGAATCTCATAGCCTTTCAAGCGGAAGACACGGCCGAAATTCGTAAAGAAGAGAATCGTATCATGCGTAGATGCAGACAAAAGACGTAACACGAAGTCTTCATCGTTCGTGCCCATTCCTTGTTTCCCTCGTCCACCACGGCGTTGCGTACGATATGAGTCACTCGGGATCGACTTGATGTATCCTTCACTCGTAAGTGTGATCATCATGTCACGGACCGGAATCAAATCTTCATCTTCGAGTTCGATGATGTCCGTACGGATTACCGTCCGACGTGGATCGCCGTAACGCTCTTTGATTTCTGTCAACTCGTTGCGGATGATTTGGAGCAAGAGTTCTTCATCCCCTAAAATGGCACGAAGTTCTTCAATCAAGGCACGAATCTCACGATACTCGCCTTCGATTTTCTCTCGTTCAAGTCCAGTTAACCGCTGAAGACGCATGTCGAGAATGGCTTGTGTCTGTTCAGTCGACAATCCAAAACGAGCGATCAACTTCTCGCGAGCCTCGTCACCGGTCCGTGTACTACGGATGATGGCGATGACTTCGTCCAAATGATCGAGTGCCACGCGCAATCCTTCAAGGATGTGCGCACGTGCCTCAGCCTTGTCGAGGTCGAATTGTGTCCGGCGACGAACGACTTCTTTTTGGTGCTCGATGTAGTAATAAATCGCTTGCTTCAAGTTGAGTGTCTTCGGTCGACCGCCGACGAGAGCGAGCATGTTGACACCAAACGTCGTTTGCATTGGCGTTTGTTTATACAAGTTGTTCAAAATGACACTGGCATTCGCATCGCGGCGTACTTCGATGACGACACGCATCCCGTTACGGTCTGATTCGTCACGAAGGTCCGTGATGCCTTCGATTTTCTTGTCGCGTACCAAATCGGCAATCTTTTCGACGAGGCGCGCTTTGTTCACTTGATACGGGATTTCATGAACGAGAATGCGCTCACGGCCATTTTTCAACACTTCGATCTCAGCTTTGGCACGCATCGTGATCGAGCCACGACCCGTCTCATAGGCACGGCGAATTCCGCTACGACCTAAAATTTCACCAGCCGTCGGGAAGTCAGGACCAGGAATATGCTGCATCAACTCAGAAATCGTGATATCCGGATTATGCGTCAATGCAAGCACCCCATCAATCACTTCGTTCAAGTTATGCGGCGGTACGTTCGTGGCCATCCCGACTGCAATCCCGCTCGTCCCGTTGACCAAGAAGTTCGGGAACCGGGCAGGCATGACGACCGGTTCTTTCTCTTCCCCGTCAAAGTTCGGTTGGTAATCGATTGTATTCTTCCCGATATCACGGACGAGTTCCATCGCGATTTTCGACATCCGCGCTTCTGTGTAACGCATCGCTGCCGCCGAGTCACCGTCGACAGAACCAAAGTTTCCGTGGCCATCTACGAGTTCGTAACGGTAACTAAAGTCTTGCGCCATCCGAACCATCGTCTCGTAAACGGCAGAGTCACCGTGCGGGTGATACTTACCGATAACGTCACCGACAACACGCGCCGACTTCTTATGAGGCTTATCGGCACGAATCCCAAGCTCGTTCATCGCATAAAGAATGCGGCGGTGAACCGGCTTCAGACCGTCTCGTACATCTGGGAGGGCACGTGACACGATTACGCTCATCGCATAGTCCATGAACGAGGTGCGCATCTCTTGGCTAATATTTATATCCTTGATATTTTCTTGTTCTGCCATTCGTTATTGCCTACCCTTCTTTTTAAATATCGAGGTTTTTCACGTAATGCGCATGTGATTGGATGAAGTCACGTCGCGGCTCGACATTGTCACCCATGAGCGTTTCAAAGATCTCATCCGCCTCAATGGCGTCTTGAAGGTCGACACGAAGCATCGAGCGTGTCTCTGGATTCATCGTCGTGCTCCACAGCTGTTCAGGGTCCATCTCACCGAGACCTTTGTAACGCTGTACACTGTAACGAGCATTTTCTGGAAGCTGTTTAATCGCTTCTTGCAGTTCCCGTTCATTTTGGACGTAGGTGACGTCTTTTCCGTGCTTCAAGCCGTAAAGTGGCGGTTGCGCGATATACACATAGCCGCTTTCAACGAGCGGACGCATGTAACGGTAGAAGAACGTCAAGAGCAGTGTCCGAATGTGGGCTCCATCGACGTCGGCATCGGTCATGATAATCAATTTATGGTACCGCGCCTTCGCGAGATCGAACTCTTCCGCGATCCCAGTCCCGAGCGCCGTAATAATTGTACGAACTTCTTGGTTGGCTAAAATCTTATCGAGTCTCGCTTTTTCGACGTTGATGATTTTACCTCGAATCGGCAAGATCGCTTGGAAGTGACGATCGCGACCTGATTTTGCAGAGCCACCGGCCGAGTCACCCTCAACGATGTACAATTCAGACTTCGATGCATCTTTCGATGAACAGTCTGCTAGTTTCCCAGGCAATGAACTGACTTCGAGGATTCCTTTTCGGCGAGTCATTTCACGAGCACGTTTCGCTGCAAGACGAGCACGTGCCGCCATTAAACCTTTGTCGACAATCAATCGCCCGACAGAAGGGTTCTCAAGCAAGAACTGCTCGAACGTGTCTGTGAAGAGCGAGTCTGTCGCTGTACGAGCGTCAGCGTTGCCAAGCTTTGTCTTCGTTTGACCCTCGAACTGTGGCGATGGGTGTTTGACCGAGACAATCGCCGTCAATCCTTCACGTACGTCATCCCCTGACAAGCTACCATCGGCTTCTTTCATGAGACCGAAGCGTTTTGCATAGTCGTTGATCGAACGAGTCAGTGCCGTTTTGAACCCTGTCTCGTGCGTTCCGCCCTCGTGGGTCGGGATGTTGTTCGTGAATGAATAGATGTTGCTCGCAAATCCTTCGTTGTACTGAAGCGCGATCTCAACTTCAATCCCATCCTTCGTGCCATGTACATAGACAGGCTCATCGTGGATTGAGGCTTTTGAGCGGTTCAAGTGTTCAACGTATGACTTGATTCCGCCCTCGTAATGATAGTTGCGTTCAATCGTCTCATCACTGCGCTCGTCTTTTGCGACGATGCGAAGCCCTTTGTTCAGGAAGGCAAGTTCGCGCAGACGTGTGGCGAGTAAATCAAAGTCGTATTCGAGCGTCTCCTCAAAGATATCGCCGTCCGGGAAGAAACGGACAGTCGTACCCGTCGTATCAGTCGTACCAACGATTTCGAGCTCTCCTTGTGGAACGCCGCGTTTGAATGATTGGTAGTAGACGTTGCCGTTACGGCGAACGAACACTTCAAGTTTCGTCGACAAGGCGTTAACGACCGAGGCCCCGACGCCGTGCAAACCGCCTGAGACTTTATATCCGCCACCACCGAATTTACCTCCGGCGTGAAGGACCGTGAAAATGACTTCAACGGCTGGACGTCCCGTTTTCTTTTGAACATCGACCGGGATGCCTCGCCCGTTGTCTTCAACGACGACTGAGTTACCCGGCTCGACCGTGACCGTAATCGTGTCACAGTGTCCCGCGAGTGCTTCGTCAATCGAGTTATCGACGATTTCCCATACTAAGTGATGGAGTCCTCGTGAGCTCGTCGAACCGATATACATCCCCGGGCGTTTGCGAACAGCTTCTAATCCTTCAAGTACTTGAATCTGATCGGCACCATAATCTTGCATTTGTTTTTCGTTTTCGTTACTCATCGGTTTCATTCACCTACTATACATGAATTGGTGTTCATATGGATTGGTCTTACTTCATACAGATTCTGTTTCAACTTCGCCCTGTTTCACGTGAAACACCTTTGCTTGTTGAATCGTTTCGTGAGCGATCCCATCAATATTGGTTGTCGTGATAATCGTTTGGACTTTTTGGCCCATCGTATCGAGCAGATGGGTTTGGCGATGGTCGTCTAATTCAGATAACACGTCATCTAACAAGAGCAGCGGATATTCCCCGACCTCTTCGTGAATCAGTTCAATCTCCGCTAGCTTTAAAGACAAAGCCGCTGTGCGCTGCTGACCTTGCGAACCGAACGTTTGGACATTGCGATTGTTGACGTACAACTCAAAATCATCTCGATGCGGACCAAATAACGTCACACCTCGTCTTCGTTCGTTCTCTCTTATTTTATCAAACTTTCGACGATACGTTTCAAACATCGCATCTTTTGGGTAACGTTCTTTTTGGAATGTATCCGATACGTACTGAATCGTCAGTGTCTCCAAGTTTCGCGTGATGCCGGCGTGAATCGGCCCGGCCCATTTTTCGAGTTGATCGATGAAATGATGGCGCCGTGAAACGATTTTCACCGCAAGTTCAATCATTTGATCGGTGAGTACCTCGAGCAGTGTCTCATCCCCGCCTTTGATTGAGAGCTGTTTCAACAGGGCGTTTCGTTGCTTTAGCGTCTTCAAGTACTGGTTTAATTCATGTAGATAAACAGGACTCACTTGCCCGATCTCCATATCTAAAAACCGACGTCGTCCTTGCGGGCTGCCTTTGACGATGGCGAGGTCTTCTGGTGCGAACAGTACGACGTTGAAGGCCCCGACGTAGTCGCTGAGACGACGTTGTTCGAGATGGTTCAATTTCGCTTTTTTCCCTTTCGGTGAAAACGTGAGCGATTGGACCGTCTCACCGGTCCGTTTATGAATCCGCCCTTCGACCATCGCAGCATCCGCTTCCCAGCCGATCAGTTCACGGTCTTGCGTCGTCCGATGTGACTTCGCGAGCGCAAGTACGTAAATCGATTCGAGTAGATTCGTTTTCCCTTGGGCATTTTCCCCGATGAGAACGTTCGTCTGTTCTGAAAAATCTAGCTCGAGGGTTTCGTAGTTGCGGTAGTTTTGCAATCGGATCGACTTTAAGTGCACGTTAGTTCCCCTCGATTTGGAAGTCTCCGAAGCCTTCGACTTCGATCGTATCCCCATCCCGTAGTTTCCGTCCGCGACGTTGATCGACCTCGCCGTTCACTTTGATCTGAACGTCCTCTAAAAAGAACTTCGCTTGGCCTCCGCTTGAAATAATATCAGCCAACTTCAAAAATTGTCCGAGTGTTACATACTCGGTTGTAATCGACACTTTTTGCATGTCGTCACTTCCTTTCTTTCATACTTAGTACAAAAAATCGCCATACTTATTAGTTTATCGAAAAACGTCGAATAAGGCAAAAACGGGGATGATAAGGTGAAACACCTCATCATCCCCGAATCCGCTCCGTCAGATTTAAGACGTACGGACTGGCAAGATCAACTGAAGGACGCTATCCTGTTCGACCGGACGCAAGATGAACGGTCGCATCGAACCCGTAAACTGGATTTCGATTTCTGAAGCATCAAGCGCACGGAGTGCATCCATCACAAATTTAGAGTTGAATGAAATTTTTAACTCTTCTCCTTCAAGCGACAGGATGCTGACGCGTTCTGACACTTTCCCGACTTCTGGAGAGTGGGACGAAACTTCAACCGTCGTCGCTTCTTCCGCGACAAATTTAATGACGTTGTTGCGATCGGCCCGGGCGAGCAGCGAGGCTCGGTCAATTGCCTGCAAGAAATCTTTAGCGTTCAAACGGACCGCTGTCCGGTATTCTTCCGGAATCAAACGTGATGTGTCCGGGTACGCCCCGTCTAAGAGACGTGAGAAGAACGAGATGTTTTTCATTCGGAATAAAATTTGTTGATCCGTCAAAACAATCTCGACTGGCAATTCTTCGCGGTCGAGCAATTTAGCGAGCTCGTTCAATGAGCGGCCCGGTACGACAACGTTTTGGAACGTCAAATCGTTGTCGGTCTCGAACCGTGCCCGACGGAGGGCTAAACGGTGGCTATCCGTGGCGACACAAGTCAAAAATCCTTTTTCAGCTGAGAAGTTAACCCCTGTAAGAACGGGACGTGTCTCTTGAGCTGATACAGCGAAGCTCGTCTGGCGGATGATTGTCTTCAACAAATCAGCCGGCAAGTAAAAACGACGCTCGCTTGAAAGCTCAGGAAGACGTGGGTATTCATCTGGGTCGAGTCCGTTCAAGTGGAATTCGGCTTGTCCTGACTCAATCCGCGTCATAAAGTTTGGAGACACTTCAAGTGTCACTTCATTCGTCGGCAACTTTTTAACAATTTCGCCAAGGAAGCGTGCATTGAGCACGACGCTGCCTGCTCGTTGGATTTGAATGAGTTCGATTCCGCCTTCTTCAATCGGGATTAAGCGTTCGATTGAAATCTCGGTATCACTTCCTGTGAGTGTCAACCCATCGGCATGAGCCTCAAGCTTTAAACCTGTGAGGATTGGAATCGTCGTTCTAGAAGCAACGGCCTTCGATACGTCTTGTACGGCTTGCATGAATACATCTCGCTGAATCGTTAAGTGCATGTGGATAATTCCTCCTAAGTGAACTGAGTCATATAGTTTAATAATAATAGTATTATTTAAGTCATAATAGTAATAAGGGCTGTGGATACTGGGGATAAGTCACTTGAACCACTCGTACTAAGCCATTCTGCCTGTGAATAACGTGTGGATAACTATGTGGGTTTATCCACAGGATATCCACAGCGAAACATAAGACGTTAGGACAAAGCCTTCTTTAGTGTCTGAATCGTCTCTTGCATCTCTGGATCATGCTTGAGTAACGTACTAATTTTCTCATGAGCGTGGATAACTGTCGTGTGATCACGTCCGCCGAACTCTTCTCCTATCTTAGGAAGCGAGCTTTCCGTCATCTCACGTGACAAGTACATCGCGATTTGACGAGGGAATGCGAGCGTCTTCGTCCGTTTCTTCGCTTTCAGCTCATCAACTTCAATATTAAAGTGACGACCGACGATCTCTTGAATGTCACGAATGACGATCTTCTTCGCTTCTTGGACCGGCATGATATTGTGCAACGCTTCGGCAGCGACATCCGGATCAATCGGACGACCGACGAGTTTGGCGTAGGCGACGACGCGCGTCAACGCCCCTTCGAGTTCACGAATGTTCGTGTCGATTTGATTGGCGATGTACAGCATGACGTCGTTCGCGATATCAAGCCCTTCTGCTGTCGCCTTCTTACGTAAGATGGCAATCCGCGTTTCGAGGTCAGGCGGTGTGATATCTGTGATAAGACCCCATTCGAACCGCGAACGAAGACGATCTTCGAGCGTCGGGATCTCTTTAGGCGGTCGGTCGCTAGAAATCACAATCTGTTTTTGGTCGTTATGAAGCGCATTGAACGTATGGAAGAACTCTTCCTGCGTCTGCTCTTTACCGGCCAAGAACTGAATGTCATCAATCAAGAGGACATCGATGTTCCGATAACGGTTACGGAACTCTTCGGTCTTATTGTCACGAATCGAGTTGATGAACTCATTTGTGAACTTTTCAGATGATACGTAAGCAATTCGTGCGCCAGGCTTTTGCCCTTTCACGTAATGCCCAATCGCATGCATCAAATGTGTCTTGCCGAGCCCGACTCCCCCATAAATGAAGAGCGGGTTATAGGCGCGGGCCGGAGCTTCTGCCACGGCGAGCGAGGCGGCATGGGCAAACCGGTTTCCGGAGCCGATGACAAATGTCTCGAAAATGTATTTGTCATTCAGTTGTCCGAGGTTCCCTTCCTCTTTTGGCAGTACTGGAAGCGGCTGTTCTTTCATTTCTGTGGCAGCAATCGTTTCTTTCGATCCATCCGCAGGTGCATACTTGTGTGCTTGCGACTCCTCGATAAAATGAATCTCAAGCTTGTTGTTTGTCACTTCTTCAATCGTATCTTGTAACAATGACAAGTACTGACGTTCAAGCCAAGTCACAATGAAACTGGCTGGCGCGGATACGACGAGCGTCGTCCCCATCAACGAAATTCCTTCTGTTGATTTCAACCACATATCAAAGCTGGCTTTTGGCGTTCGTTCCTCTTCTTCAATCAGAGATAAAACATTTCTCCAAATCTCGCGAGCATTCTTCAATGAAAGACCTCCTTTACTCACATGTTGGCGAAACTTATTCACATGATATACACATTCACTATTCTATAGTAGATACTAGGGTTATCCCCAGAGAACAAAAACTGTGGATAACGTTATCCACATGGTGTTAATGTTGGGGATAACAGTTATCCACAGCCTGTGTATATCTTGGAATTGCTAAAAGTTCATCCACAAGTTTGTGCACATTCAGTTTATCAAAATAAAATAGACGTGGCAACGGTTTTTGATATTTATCCACAGACGACCAAAAGAATCCACAGGCAGTTATCCACATGCTGTGTACAGTGTGGATAAACTGTGGATATGTTGTGGATAATTGTTAGTAAGCAAAGTTGTGGTCAGAAAAGTTATACACAAAAGAGGAAGAAGGAATGGAGAAGAATATTTTTTTAAGAGAAGAAAATGAAAAATTAAAAAACGGCATGCTTAATTTGTTGAAAAAGAAGGAGTTATTCACATATAAGTGTGGATAACTCTTGGGATATGTGGATAAAATGGCTTAAGACAGCTGTTTGTAAAAAAGTCACTGTAAGATTGTTAATTCTCGATGTTACTTAACGCTTCCGTTTCTTCTAAATCGTGCCATCCAGAGATCGTCTCCCCCTCCCCTGGCAATTGATTTCGCCCTAATGGAAAACCTAACGAAAATTCATTGACAATCTGGGGAACTGTTTATATAATCTTAAAGACTGCCTTAAATGAAACTATAACTTGCTAATAGAGCGTTAACCTTGAGGAGGTGCTTTAACCATGAAACCAACTTTCAATCCTAACAACCGTAAGCGTAAGAAAGTCCACGGATTCCGTGCTCGCATGGCGACTAAAAACGGCCGCAACATTCTTGCAGCTCGCCGTCGTAAAGGCCGCAAAGCCTTGACTGTCTAATAAAGATCATGAGATTGCCCGAGGATTTTTCCTTGGGCAATCTTTTTTTATATCGTCACAGAAGTCACACAAACGGACGGAAAAAGCTGATTCGCCCTCGTTGAAACGAATGGGATATGGTATGATGTTAGTTGACGATTTTTGAAGTGAAGGATGGAGTGAGAATTTTGAAAAAAGAATACCGCCTGCAAAAGAATGAAGAGTTCCAAGCGGTGTTTCGTGAAGGACGCTCCGTGGCCAATCGTCAGTTTGTCGTCTACACGCAAAAAGCGGATCAAGCGCACTTCCGGGTCGGACTTTCGGTCAGTAAAAAGCTTGGAAATGCCGTGGAACGAAACCGGATGAAACGATTGATGCGTGAATCACTTCGCTTGCTCGAACCAAACGTGGCTCCGCACAATTACGTCATCATTGCGCGCAAACCTGCGACGTCCCTTACACAAGATGAAGTGACGGAAAGCTTGAAACACGTCTTTAAACGGGCTAAAGTTTGGAAGCAGAGACAAGTCGATCGATCGTAACAATCCGAGCTCGTTCTTTCATATATAACGCGAACTAATTAGGATTGACCGATAGACGTGTGATGAAACAAAAGAATCGATAAAGAAAGCGTAGGAGGAACTATGAGCAAAAAGCTAAAATTAGGATTGTTGGCCGTCATGACCGGCGTCATCATGTTGATGGCTGGTTGTGTCGACCCATCGACGATCCAAGGAGAGCCGATCACGGCTGAGACGGAAGGCTTCTGGTCGAAATACTTTGTTTGGCCATTGGCATGGTTGTTGAAAGAAGCGGCTTACTTAATCGGTGGGACGTGGCAGTACGGATACTCGATCATCGTTGCGACGATTATCGTTCGTCTCTTGATTTTACCGCTTATGATCAAGCAGACGAAGAGCATGGGTGCGATGCAAGTGTTGCAACCGGAAATGCTCAAGCTTCGTGAGAAGTACAGCTCGAAAGACCAAGAGACGCAACGCAAGCTTCAAGAAGAAATGATGAAGATGTATCAAGAGTATCAAATCAACCCGCTCGCGGGCTGCTTGCCAATCTTGATTCAAATGCCGATCCTCTTCGCGTTCTACGATGCGATCCGTCGGACACCTGAAATCTTTGAAGCGCAGTTCCTTTGGTTCGACCTCGGGGCACCAGATCCGACGTTCATCTTGCCGATTCTCGCGGCAATCTTGACGTTTGCACAGCAAAAAATTTCAATGGCGGGCCAAGAACAAAACCCACAATTGAAAATGATGCTCTACATCTTCCCGGTGATGATCTTCGTCATGTCGATTACCCTTCCGGCTGCCCTCTCGATGTACTGGGTCGTCGGTTACATCATCTCGATCATCGTGACGATGGCAATCATGCTCCCGATGCGTGAGAAGATGAAAGTCCAAGCTGAAGCGAAGATTGCGGCGAAAGAAGCAGAACGTGCCGCGCTTGCTGAAGAAGAGAAGAAGACGAAAAAGAAAAAACGTAAATAAATCCTAAGGCTGTGGATAACCAATCCACAGCCTTTTTTTTGTCGCTTCGGATGGATAAGGGCCGAATACGGGAATAAAGGAAGAAGTGGTCTACTTCGTTACATCGGAAAGGGGTCTTTCAAATGGAGACGCTTATCAAGCGGTTGGAACGGTCGACATTCATTCAGGCAACACTTTATGTCATCATCGGCTTACTCATCATCTTGTATCCACGTTTCTTTTTTGATGCGATCGTCTATGTGGTCGCGGCTTATTTTGCCATCATCGGTCTAATCGCCATCGTTCAAGGGTTGCGCCACAAACGAAACGGCCTCCCACCCGGATTTTTTATGGGAGTCATCTATCTATTGATCGCCTTGATCGTCTTTTTCTTCGCCGAGACGTTAGCGAGCCTGCTTCCAATCTTCATCGGTGCCCTCTTCTTGTTCGGGGGGATCATCCGGTTGATTCAAGCCGTCGGATTTCGCCGGACGATCGCCAATCGGTGGATGTACTTCATGCTGAGCAGTCTATTGTGGATTGGGATTGGCCTGCTCATGTTGGCGAACCCGTTTGACAGCCTGCTCGTCTTGTTCCAATTGTTCGGCGGTTTTCTCATCGCCGTCGGGGTGATCGAATGGGTGCTCTATTTCACGCTCCGCTCGTCGAGACGTCAGCAAGCATAAACGAAAGCCGCTCACATCAGGAGCGGCTTTTTTCACGGATGACGAGTCGGTCCAAAAACGGACGAATCACTTCGAACGCAACGGTCGTCTCGAAGAACGGACGCTCGGCTTCGAGACGGGAGATATACCAGCGAGCGGCTGTCGCATGATGGTCGGGTGTCAACGCTTCATAAAAGGTCCGGATTTCAATCCGCTGCCGGGCGGCCACGTCTTTCAACCCGAGTGCGGCCCGTTCAGGTTCATAGTGAGCGGCAAGTGCGTAAGCGAAATGACTCATGCCTTGCCGGAGCATCTCGACGGCCCAGACATCGTTGCCGCGGTCACGGGCTTTCGTATATTGGAAAAAGAACCAAATCGCATCAAACACGTGTCCGCTCAAATTTTCAACAGATAAAGTGAGCGAACTCGGGTGATGTTGCAATCGGTGTTCCGGATCGTACAGCACCGTAATTGTGTCTTGATGGTTCAACGTGTCCGCCGTCACCGTGAAGAAGTCGAGATGCAAGAAATCATCATAGACGACGATCAGTTGCGGGGCCACGATATCGATTTCGTCCTCGAGCAGGATCGGGCGATATGTGGCCAGATGGTCGCGGCGGCGCGGCAAGAACTCATTCAGGCTGTCAGAGGCGACCATGACGTACAAGTCGACATCGGAATGTTCGTCCGCTTCACCACGTCCGAACGATCCTTTCAAGAAAATGGCCTGCACATCCGTGTCGGAGATGAGGCTGTCGGTCAATGTGGCGATGGCATCTTGCTGTCGCATTTCATCACGTCCTCCATGGAAATATATTCCTTTATTGTACTAAAGTAATTCCTTGAAATGCAACCGTTGCTCGAGAGGTCGGACTCTTTCGTTCGAGACAAATATCGTGTATAGTAGGTGCGTTATGCATAAGATAGAGGAAGTAGTAAGAAGTATGGGAGGGAAAGATGATGCTAGAGTTTGACACGATTACGGCGATTTCGACGCCGATGGGTGAAGGGGCAATCGGAATCGTCCGCTTGTCCGGTGACCGCGCCGTCGAGACGGTGGGCCGTGTGTTTTCTGGAAGAGATTTGACGAAAGTGGAGTCACATACGATCCATTACGGAAAATTGAAACGTCCTGGCACGGACGAGGTCGTCGATGAAGTCATGGTGAGCATCATGCGCGCACCGAAGACGTTCACGCGAGAAGACGTCGTCGAAATCAATTGCCACGGAGGAATCGTCGCGGTCAATCGTGTCCTCGAACTGATTCTTGAACAACCGGACATCCGCTTGGCAGAACCGGGCGAGTTCACGAAACGCGCCTTTTTAAATGGACGCATCGATTTGTCGCAAGCAGAGGCCGTCATGGATTTGATTCGTGCCAAAACGGATCGGGCCATGAACGTCGCCATGTCACAAATGGAAGGACGTTTGTCACGGCTTGTCCGCGAGTTGCGTCAATTGTTGCTTGAGACGATTGCGGCGGTCGAGGTCAATATCGACTACCCGGAATACGACGCCGAAGAGATGACCCAGGCCATCGTCGAAGACAAGGCGGGCGAAGTGAAGCGTGTGCTCGAGCAACTGCTTGAGACGGCGCGACAAGGGAAAATCTTGCGGGAAGGTCTCGCGACAGCGATTATCGGTCGGCCGAACGTCGGCAAGTCATCGCTCATGAACACGCTCGTTCAAGAGACGAAAGCGATTGTCACGGAAATCGCCGGCACGACGCGCGATACGATTGAAGAGTATGTGAACGTCAAAGGCGTTCCGCTCAAATTGATTGATACGGCAGGGATTCGGGAGACGGAAGACATCGTCGAGCGGATCGGTGTCGAGAAATCGCGCAAGGCGCTCACGGGCGCGGACTTGATTTTGCTCGTCTTGAACGGGCACGAAGGTCTGACTGTCGAGGATGAGGCCTTGTTTGAGGCGATTGCTGGTATGAATGCGATCATCATCATCAATAAGACGGACTTGCCACAAAGTATGGATTCTTCTAAGCTGGAGAAACTAGCGGCAGGTCGCCCAATCGTGGCGACGTCTCTCTTATTAGAAGAGGGAATCGATGCATTGGAGAAGGCAATCTCGAACTTGTTCTTCGCTAAAGGCGTCGAATCACAGGATATGACATATATCTCGAACGCACGACACATTCAACTCATCAAACGGACGATCGAACAAATCGATGAGGCGCTCGGAAGTGCCGTCATGAATTTGCCGATCGATATGGTCCAAATCGATTTACGACGGGCGTGGGACACGCTCGGCGAGATCAACGGGGACACCGTTCAAGAAAGTTTGATTGATCAACTCTTTTCACAGTTTTGTCTTGGGAAATAATAAGGAGGAACAACTATGGCTTACACGGCAGGCGAGTTTGATGTCATCGTCATCGGAGCCGGTCATGCAGGGATCGAGGCCGCACTGGCGTCGGCACGCATGGGCGCGAAAACGGCGATGCTCACGATGAATCCGGATATGGTCGGATTCATGTACTGCAACCCATCGATCGGTGGTCCCGCGAAAGGGATCGTCGTTCGCGAAATCGATGCCCTCGGCGGCGAGATGGCGAAGGCGATCGATGCGACGTACATTCAAATGAAGATGCTCAACACATCAAAAGGTCCAGCAGTGCGCGCATTACGGGCGCAAGCGGACAAATTCCAATACCAAAATCATATGAAGAAAGTGCTTGAAGACGAACCGAACCTATTGCTTCGTCAAGCGCTCGTCGAACGACTTCTCATCGAAGACGGGAAAGTCGCCGGTGTCGTCACGAATACCGGTTCGGAGTACCGCTCGAAAGCGGTCATCGTCACGACGGGTACGTTCATGCGCGGTCAAATCATCATCGGCGAATTGTCGTATGAGAGCGGTCCGAACAACCAGATGCCTTCGGTCGAATTGTCGAAGCATTTAGAAGAGCTCGGGCTCGAACTCGTCCGTTTCAAAACGGGGACACCACCACGCATCGACGGCAAGACGATCGATTACTCGAAGACGGAGATTCAACCAGGGGACGACAATCCGTCGCTCTTCTCTTACACGTCGCAAGACCTCGACCCGATCGAGCAAATCCCGTGCTGGCTCACCTACACGAGCGAGCGGACACACCAATTGATCGACGAGAACTTGCACCGTTCGCCGATGTACTCGGGTGCCATTAAAGGGACGGGCCCGCGTTACTGCCCATCGATTGAAGATAAAGTCGTCCGGTTTAACGATAAACCGCGTCACCAAATCTTCCTCGAGCCAGAAGGTCGCGACACGGAAGAGATTTACGTTCAAGGCTTCTCGACGAGTATGCCGGAAGACGTTCAGCATCAAATGCTCCGGACGATTCCTGGACTTGAGAACTCAGAGATGATGCGCCCTGGATATGCGATTGAGTACGATGCGGTCGTGCCGACGCAACTTTGGCCGACACTCGAGACGAAGACGGTCGGCGGATTGTTCACGGCAGGTCAAATCAACGGGACGAGCGGCTATGAAGAAGCGGCCGGACAAGGAATCATGGCCGGAATCAACGCCGCATGCCAAGTGCTCGGCAAAGATCCGGTCATCTTGGACCGCTCACAGGCGTATATCGGCGTCTTGATTGACGACCTCGTGACGAAAGGGACGAACGAGCCGTATCGCTTGCTCACATCCCGTGCCGAGTATCGGTTGCTCCTGCGTCACGACAATGCGGACCTTCGCTTGAGCGACATCGGTCATGAAGTCGGTCTATTGTCACCAGAGCGTCATGCCCATCTTGAAGACAAACGAGTCGCGATTGCGGCAGAAGTAAAACGTCTCAACGGACTCGTCATCAAACCGTCGGCTGACGTGAACGCCGTGCTCGAAGAAGTTGGCGCGAACCCGCTCAAAGAAGCGACACATGCCAGTATTCTTTTGAAGCGGCCAGAAGTGACGTACGCGACGCTCATGCGCTTTGCACCGGCCCCGATCGAAGTGCCGTTTGAAGTGGCGGAGCAAGTCGAGATTCAAGTGAAATACGAAGGCTACATCTCGAAGCAGCTCGAGCAAGTCGAGAAGATGCGTCGGATGGAAGAAAAACGGATTCCGGAGAAACTCGATTACGATGCAATCGGTGGTCTTGCGACGGAAGCGAAACAAAAACTAAAACAAGTTCGTCCGCTCTCGATTGGACAAGCGTCACGTATTTCCGGGGTAAACCCGGCGGACGTTTCGATCCTTCTTGTCTATATCGAGCAAGGACAATACGCGACAGTGGAGTGAAACGATGAACCAATCCCAATTTATTGAGGCGTTGCAGGCAGAAGGATTTGAATTGAGCGAGAAACAACTCGCTCAGTTCGAACTGTATTTCGAGATGCTCGTCGAGTGGAATGAGAAGATGAATTTGACGGCGATCACAGATAAGGAAGAAGTGTATTTGAAGCATTTCTACGACTCGCTTAGCGCGGCGTTCCATTTCGATTTCTCAAACGTCGAGACCGTCTGTGACGTCGGTGCCGGGGCAGGATTCCCGAGCTTGCCGCTCAAAATTCTATTCCCGCACCTTCATGTAACGATTATTGACTCGCTCAACAAGCGAATCACGTTCTTAAACGAACTCGCGCTCGCGCTCGGGCTAGAAGGTGTCGCGTTCCATCACGGACGTGCCGAAGAGTTTGGAAAAAATAGAAAATTTCGTGAACAATTTGATGTCGTAACCGCCCGTGCAGTTGCCCGGATGACGGTGCTCGCCGAGTACTGTTTACCGCTCGCAAAAGTCGGCGGAACGTTCGTAGCGCTCAAAGCAGCGAAGGTTTCTGACGAGCTTATCGATGCGAAAAACGCCTTGGCCGTGCTCGGTGGGGAAATAAAAACGACACACCAGTTCCTATTGCCAGGAGAGATGAGTGAGCGTAATATCGTAATTGTAGATAAATTACGAAAAACGCCTGGGAAATATCCACGTAAAGCGGGTACACCGGCGAAAGAGCCGCTAATCTGAGCAATAGTGTTTCACGTGAAACCAAAAGCAGATTCCGGTAGTGGAATCTGCTTATTTTTTACATAAAGGGGTGCCGACGTTGAAGAAAACAATTGCTAAACTGTTTGGAAGTCGTCCGGAAGTAGCCGTCGCGGAACTGGCAGAAGTCAAATCGAATGATGCTGTCCAAGAAATTGCCTTATCGTTGCTTTTACCGAACCGTTATCAACCGCGTAAAGTATTCGAGCCGGCTAAAATTGACGAATTGGCCGTCACGATTGACGAACATGGTCTTTTGCAGCCGATTGTCGTTCGCAAGGCGGAAGGGGATCGCTACGAGATTATCGCTGGGGAGCGTCGTTTCCGGGCTGTTAAGTCGCTCGGATGGTCTGTCATTCCGGCTATCGTCCGAGAGATGGATGACGATACGACAGCTGCCTTGGCGCTGATTGAAAACTTGCAACGGGAACAGCTCAGTCCAATCGAGGAAGCGGAAGCATATGATCGTCTGCTCGCAATGAACGGACTGACACAAGCCGCACTTGCGAAGAGTCTTGGCAAAAGTCAGTCGACAATTGCCAATAAATTGCGTCTATTAAAATTACCGGAAGATGTGAAGCAATGTTTGCGTGATCGTCAAATCAACGAACGTCATGCCCGGGCGCTTTTACCGCTCAAAGAGTCCGGTCTTCAAATCCAAGTGCTCATGGAAATTTTAGAACAAGACTTTAACGTCAAAGAGACGGAAGAACGCGTCGAATTTTTGACGACACCGATTGAGGAAGAGAAACGGAAACCGAAAAAACAGCGCCGTCGGACGAAAAGTTTTGCTAGAGATACGCGAATCGCTATCAACACGATCCGGGACTCGGTCAGCTTGATCGGTAAAACCGGCATCGAAGTCCAAACCGAGGAAGTCGAAGAAGATGAATTTGTTGAAATTCGGATTCGAATCCCGAAAGCACGGCCACAAAAGTGAGCCCGTGCTTTTTTTGTAGCAATCAGATGGAATGGAGGAATCAGGATGGAACGATTACCGATCAATCATATTCGCCCGAACCCGAACCAGCCCCGCAAACAGTTTGAGCCGGAAAAGTTAGACGAACTCAGGCAGTCGATTGAGCGTTACGGTGTGTTGCAACCAATCGTCGTCCGTAAAGCGAGTGGATTTTATGAAATCATCGCCGGCGAGCGCCGGTTTCAAGCTGCGAAGTTAGCCGGCAAGACGGATATCCCGGCGCTGATTGTTACAGCCGACTCGGACCGCGTCATGGAGCTGGCCTTGATTGAGAATATTCAACGCGCCGACTTGAACGCAATCGAAGAGGCACTCGCCTACGAACAGTTGATGCAGACACTCGGTCTGACGCAACAACAGCTCGCTGAACGTGTCGGGAAGAGTCGGAGCCATGTGACGAACAGCCTCAGACTGCTCCGGTTACCGAGTGCGGTCCAGCATGCGGTCATGATTGGCGAATTGACGATGGGCCACGCCCGCGCCATTACAGGCATGAAATCGGCTCAGGCGATGGAACAGATTGCTCGTCGCGTCATCGCCGAGCAATGGACGGTCCGACGGCTCGAGCGCTACTTACAAAAAGAACGCATCGAAAAAAAGACGCTCAAGCGCTCAGACGCCGACGTCGAAGCCGTCGAGGCGGTGCTAGCGGAACGTCTTCAAATGGATGTATCGATTCGCCCGCGTCGAAAAGGGGGCGTCCTCGAGCTGAAGTATTTCTCGCAAGACGATTTGGAGCATTTGTTGACGCTTTTATCGCCTCAAGATTTCGATTCGTCGCGAGATTGACGAAGCCGGGTAATGGCTGCCTCTTCTTGATGGAGCCGTCCGATTCGTAAGTCGAATTCGGCAAAGCCATCGGTGATGAAACGGGCCAACTCGTAGACGAGATGTAAGCGTGTGTTCTGCAAAATCATCATCTCCATAAAGCCGCTCACGTTGACGACAGCTTTGATGTTGTATTCACCGACCGAAGGGAGCTCTTTTTGGACGCCGGCGCCAGGAGCGAGCGGCCCTTCCGAAAAGAAGATATACCCGACACTCGACAATCGGCCGAGACAGGCGTCGATTGCAATGATGAGGGGGCGGTGGAACCGTGTCTGAATCTCGTGGAGCGTCTCGACGAGGTTCAAGGCATGGACCGGTTTCGTCAGCGTCCCGTAAACATGGATATTTCGAACGGACCGTTCTTCAAGGAAGGTGCCGACGAGCGGCCCGAGTGAATCCCCCGTGGAACGGTCGGAACCGATACACACGAGGACGATGGGACGATGCGTCTCTTTCGCCAACTGGTCGTGCAGTTGATCGGCAAAGAGCTTGGATCCACTCCGTTCGGTATGTTCGATGAAGAAAGAGTATGGTTTATGAGGTTTTAGGCGAAACGGCATGAATCTCATCCTCTCTTCTAAGCTGCCTGCGTCTAGTTGCAATTGCGGAATGAAACCGTATTATCCCATTCCCGGAACACCGAAACTTATAACGTCCGGATGTAGGGTTTGAGAAAAGTCGTCAATTATGGTTTGATGAGTTAGAATCTATAACTTTAGAGGTGACAACATGGCTTCACAAAATACAGATACAGACTTGAGCACAGTGGCCGATGAGACGATTGATAACGTCAATCGGTTCGTCGCTTATTTCCAAGACACGGAGATGTGGATTGGGCTCGGCATTAAATTGACAGGTGTCGCGCTCATCATCTTGGCGCTTTATGTGGCGTCACGCATTTTGACGTCGATGGTGCAGCGCGTGTTCGCCTTGCGCAAAATCAAAGAAGATAATATCGTCGCCCAGCGCCAAAATGAGACGCTGTCAAAACTGGCTCAAAACACGATTCGGTACGTCCTTGGCTTGATTATGATTTTGACGGTGCTAGGCCAGTTCGGCGTCAACATCGCTGGTTTGATCGCATCGGCCGGGGTCGCCGGTCTCGCCATCTCGTTCGGGGCGCAGAACTTGGTGAAAGACGTCATCACGGGCGCCTTCATCATCTTTGAAAATCAATACAAGAACGGGGATTACGTCAATTTGAATCAACAAGTCGACGGGACCGTCATCGAAGTCGGGATTCGGACGACGAAGTTGAAGGGATTGAACGGGCAAGTGACGATCATCCCGAACGGACAGATCATGCAAGTGACGAACTACTCGCTCGAGAACAGCGTCGCGGTCGTCGATATCGGTGTCGCCTATGAAGAAGACATGGGCAAAGTCGAGAAGGCGTTGAAAGAGATCGCGAAGACGGTCGAAGAGAAGTATCACGACTTGTTCATCGAGCCGATCACGCTCGCCGGGGTCCAGTCGCTCGGACCATCGGAAGTCGTCTATCGTCTCATGGCCGAAGTGCCACCGACGCAACACTTCGCGGCCGGACGGATTTTGCATAAAGAGTTGAAAACCGGACTTGATGAGCGCGGAATCGAGATCCCGTATCCGCGGACCGTCATGATGCCGCCAACCACATCGACTAAAGGAGCGCCCGAAAATGCAGGCTAAATCGTATGAGTTGAACGATTTTGTAGAAATGAAGAAACCACACGCCTGTCAGACGAACCGTTGGCAGGTGACTCGGGTCGGGATGGACATTCGTATCAAGTGTCAAGGCTGCGGGGCGAGTGTACTCATGCCGCGCCGCGACTTTGATAAGCGATTGAAAAAAGTGCTTCCACAAGAGAACGCCGCTGAATAAGTGGCGTTCTTCTCTATGTTACAACCGTGAGTTGCGGTTTAATCGAGGACTAACTATAATTGTGAAGGATGTGACGGTGTGGTGTACTGAACGTACCCACTCCACAGACGGATCAACATTTCCCGGGAAAGCCGGATGAGGAGGAAATACAAGTGGGATTAACAGCAGGAATCGTCGGATTACCGAACGTCGGGAAATCGACATTATTTAACGCCATCACGCAAGCCGGTGTAGAGGCAGCCAACTATCCGTTCGCCACGATCGACCCGAACGTTGGGGTCGTCGAAGTACCGGACGCGCGTCTTGACCGGTTGACGGAACTCGTCAAACCGAAGAAGACCGTACCGACCGCATTTGAGTTTACAGACATCGCCGGAATCGTAAAAGGTGCGTCAAAGGGGGAAGGGCTCGGAAACAAATTCCTGGCTAACATCCGTGAAGTCGACGCGATTTGCCAAGTCGTCCGTTGCTTTGAAGATGACAACATCACACACGTCGCGGGTAAAGTCTCACCGATCGATGACATCACGACCATCAACCTCGAATTGATTTTGGCCGACCTTGAATTGGTCGAGAAACGCATCACACGCGTTCAAAAAATGGTCAAGTCGAAAGACAAAGGCGCAGCTCGAGAGCTCGAAGCACTTGAAATCGTTCAAGCGGTCCTCGAATCGGAGCGCCCGGCTCGTGTTGCTGAATTGACAGAGGATCAACTCGCTATCGTCAAACATTTCCAGTTGCTCACGATGAAGCCGATGCTTTACGTCGCGAACGTGAGTGAGGACGAAGTGGCTGACGCGGACCAAAATCCTTACGTCCAAGCAGTTCGTGAACACGCCGCGACAGAAGAGGCGAAAGTAATCGTCATCTGTGCTCGCATCGAGGAAGAAATCTCAGAACTCGAGCCAGAAGAGCGCCTTGAGTTCTTGCAAGACCTCGGCATCGAAGAGTCGGGGCTCGATCAATTGATTCGTGCCGCCTACTCGACGCTCGGTCTCGCCACATACTTCACGGCTGGTGAGAAAGAAGTGCGCGCCTGGACGTTCAAGCAAGGCATGAAAGCTCCACAATGTGCGGGCGTCATCCACTCTGACTTTGAACGTGGGTTCATCCGTGCCGAAGTCGTATCGTATGAAGACTTGTCAGCTGCCGGCAACATGACGGCAGTTAAAGAACAAGGGAAACTTCGCTCAGAAGGAAAAGAATACGTCTTCCAAGACGGCGATGTTGTCACGTTCCGCTTCAACGTTTAAGCCATTTTCCGCAAACGTATTGTAAAATGAACAGAAGTTTGATAGTATATTATGACGTGAGTAAAACAATTGTTTGCTCCTTGCTCCTACAACCGGTAGGAGCCGTTAGTCCAAGAGGAGGTGAAAGATAATGCGTAAATACGAACTTCTTTACATTATCCGTCCATCAGTTGATGAGGAAGCTAAGAAAGCTTTAATCGAACGCTTCAACAACGTCATCACTGAAAACGGTGGTACTGTTGATAAAACAACAGACATGGGTAAACGTCGTCTCGCTTACGAAATCAACAAGATGCGCGAAGGACACTACGTTCTTCTCAACATCACTGCTGAGCCTAAAGCGATTCAAGAAACAGAGCGTCTCATGAAGATCTCTGATGACGTTGTCCGTCAAATGACAACTAAAGACGAGCGTTAATTCTTAACGCTTCATATTGCGAAAGGGGAGCTTTGAGATGATTAACCGAGTTGTGTTAGTTGGTCGATTGACACGCGATCCAGAAATGCGTTATACGCAGAGCGGGATTGCCGTAACTCGCTTCACTCTCGCTTGCGATCGTCCATTTACTGGACAAGATGGGAAGCGCGAGGCGGACTTTATTGATTGTGTCGTTTGGCGCAAACAAGCAGAGAACGTAGCACAATATTTGAAAAAAGGCAGCATGGCCGGCGTAGACGGTCGCCTTCAAATCAGTAGTTACGAAGGTCAAGATGGCCAACGTCGTTACCGGGCAGAAGTCGTAGCCGATAGCGTACGCTTCCTTGAACCACGCGGTGCTTCAACGCAACGTGATACAGCACCGGCTGGAGATGTCTTCGGTGGTGGTGAGTCAAGTGGATCAGGATGGGGCGCAGCCGCTTCTTCGACTTCATCTCAGTCCTCGAACTCAAACAAAGGTTTTGAAGCTGACCCGTTCTCGGGTGGCGGAAAAATCGACTTATCGGATGACGATCTACCATTTTGATCGCGTCGATTCGAAACTAAACTAAAAAGGAGGTCTTCACATGGCACGTCGTCCAGGAGGTCGTCGTCGTCGTAAAGTATGTTTCTTTACGTCGAACAACATCACTCATATCGATTATAAAGACGTAGAATTGCTCAAACGCTTCGTTTCGGAGCGTGGTAAAATTCTTCCACGTCGTGTGACTGGTACTTCAGCGAAATACCAACGTCCACTTACTGTCGCTATCAAGCGCTCACGTCAAATGGCTTTGCTTCCATACGTTGCAGAGTAATTTTTGACACACGGCTTATCCCTCGGGATAGGTCGTTTTTTGTTTTCCGAGCCGATGTAGGAGTGTAAGTGAAACGGACGGATATGGTATGATAGAGCAGAAACCATTTAGATATCATGGGTGGAACACCACTCATTTTAGGAGGCACACATGCACAGTGGTGAAGCAATAACATCAGTGAAGAACCAGTACGCGCGTCACGCCGTTCCATATGTGATTGGACTGCTTGTCGCGTTAGGATTGGCGTTCTACAGCATTGTGGCGGCAATCACCCTGTTCGTGGGCACGCTGATTTTTTTCATCTATCAGCAAGTGACGATTCGACGAGAACGCAAGGCGTGGGAACAATACGTCCATTCTTTGTCGCATCGAATCGAAGACGTCGGGAAAGAAGCGCTCACCGGCATGCCGATTGGGATTCTCGTCTTTGACGAAACTCGTCGCATCAGCTGGTTCAATGAACAGTCTCGACTCATCTTTGAGCTCGAGATGGAACTCGGGATCTCGATCGATTCGATTCACTCGGCGTTCACCGAGTTGATTGAGGAAGAAGAGGACGAGGCGACCATCGAAGTCGGAGACCGCGTTTATCGGGTCCTCTACAATAAGGAGTATCAGACCCTTTACTTGTTCGACATGACGGATGAGGCAGAGATTGAACAAAAATACTCGGAAACACAGACGGTGATCGGCGTCTTATACTTAGACAACTATGATGAGATGTCAACCGCTGTGGATGAACAGGTCCGGAGTGAAATCAATCGACGCGTGACCGTCCTCTTGAACCAATGGGCTCAAAAATACCACATCTATATGCGTCGAACGGCAGCCGATCGTTTCTTTCTCGTTATGAACGAACGGACGCTCTCCGAACTCGAGAACAATCGCTTCTCGATTCTCGATGAGGTCCGCGAGGCGACGAAAGAGCATAAAATTCCGCTCACACTCTCCATCGGGATTGGTTGTGGGGAGACGACGCTGACGGAACTGGGGAACTTGTCGCAATCGAGTCTTGATTTAGGTCTCGGACGCGGCGGGGACCAAGTCGTCGTCAAACGTCATAACGGGAAAGTCCGCTTTTTCGGTGGCAAGACGAACCCGACCGAAAAACGGACCCGGGTTCGAGCCCGCGTCATCTCGAACTCGATGCGCGATTTGATTCGCGAGTCGAGCCGTGTCCTGATCATGGGGCACAAAAACCCGGATATGGACTCGCTTGGAGCATCCATCGGCATCATGAAACTGGCTGAATTTGTCGGCCGTGAGGCGTACGTCGTCATCCCGGCCGGCGAGACGAGCGTTGGGATTCAACGTCTCGTCAATGAAGTCGAAAACGACGAAGAGCTGTATAGCCGTTTTTTGACCGAGTTCGAGGCTCAACCGCTCATCGACGAACAGACGCTCCTCGTCGTCGTCGATACGCACCGGCCGTCGCTCGTCATCTCGCGGGATATTCTAGACCGCGCGGAACGGGTCGTCGTCATCGACCACCATCGTCGTGGTGAAGAGTTCATTGAAGATCCAGTCCTCGTCTATATGGAGCCGTACGCATCCTCGACGTGCGAACTCGTAACGGAGTTGATCGAGTATCAGGCCGGTACGCGCAAGCTATCGATTTTAGAAGCGACGTCGCTCCTTGCGGGTATGGTGGTCGACACGAAAGGATTTACCTTGCGGACCGGGTCGCGGACGTTCGATGCTGCTTCTTTCCTTCGGATTCAAGGGGCAGACACCGTGCTCGTCCAGCACTTCATGCGTCAAGACCTCGATTCGTATATCGAACAGTCTCATATTCTCGAAAACACGGACATCTATTCCGATGGCATGGCGATCGCCGTCGCCTCGGACGATGAAGTGCACCATCAAGTGTTGATCGCCCAATCCGCTGACCAGCTCCTTAATATGGAGGGCGTCAAAGCATCGTTCGTCATCGCCGTCTTACCCGACGGCCGAACCGGCATCAGTGCCCGTTCGCTCGGCGATGTCAACGTCCAAGTCATCATGGAGATGTTGGATGGGGGCGGTCATTTGACGAATGCGGCGACACAATTGAACGTGAGCCGGGAACAGGCGAAAACGTTATTACAAGAAGCGATCGATCATTATATGACAGATGAAACAGAGGGAGAGGATTCTGAATGAAAGTCATTTTAAAAGTAGATGTAAAAGGTCAAGGAAAAGCTGGTGACGTCAAAGATGTCGCGGACGCTTACGCGAAGAACGTACTCTTTAAAAAGAACTTGGCGGTCGAAGCGACACCGGGCAACTTGAAGGCGTTCGCCGCGAAAGAGCGACGCGCCGAAGAAGCGGCTGAAGCAGAATTGAAACAAGCCCAGCAGTTGAAGGACAAGCTTGAAAAAGAGACGATCGTCGTCAAGACGAAGTCAGGTGAGGGCGGTCGCGTCTTCGGATCGGTCACGAGCAAACAAATCGGTGAAGCGTTGAAAGGGATGGGCTACAAGATCGACAAGCGTAAAATCGAGCTTGAACACCCAATCAAAGCGCTCGGGTTTACGAAAGTGCCGGTGAAGTTGCACCACGACGTCACGGCTATGTTAAACGTTCATGTTCAAGAAGCGTGAAGGTGAGGTAGACACGTATGAGTGATGCGATTCAAGTCAATACCCCGCCACATAGCGTCGAAGCGGAACAAGCTGTCCTCGGGGCCGTCATTCTCGATTCCGATCGGCTGATCACGGCCTCGGAACGGGTCGACCCGGACGACTTTTATCGTGTCAGCCATCAACGGATCTTTGAGGCGATGCTGAAGATCAATGACCGGGGCGAACTCGTCGATTTGGTCACGCTCAGTTCGGAGCTTCAAGCTCAAGGTATTCTCGATGAAATCGGTGGATTGAACTACTTGGCGGAAATCGCCGAGGCGGTTCCAGCCATCGGGAACATCGGGTATTATTTGAACGTCGTCGATCAAAAGGCGGCACTCCGCCGCTTGATTCGGACTGCGACGAATATCGTCTCGGACGGCTATGAACGCCAAGACGAGGTCGATGCCGTCCTGTCAGACGCCGAGCGGAACATTTTAAAAGTCTCGCAACGTAAAGGGCAGTCAAGCTTTCATCCGATCGGCTCCGTCTTATCGGACGCCTACTCGACGATTGAAAAACTGCACCAATCGAGTGGCGAAATCACCGGTATCGCGACCGGGTTCAGCGATCTCGACAAGATGACGGCCGGGTTTCAACGTAACGACCTCATTATCGTCGCGGCCCGTCCTTCCGTCGGGAAGACGGCTTTCGCCCTCAACATCTCGCAAAACGTGGCCGTCCGTACCGGCGAGAACGTCGCTATCTTCAGTTTGGAGATGGGCGCCGAGCAGCTCGTCATGCGGATGCTCTGTGCGGAAGGCAATATCGATGCCCAGCGCCTGCGGACGGGTCGGCTCGAGGCCGAGGACTGGGGGCGTCTCTCGCTCGCCATGTCGTCACTGTCACAAGCCGGTATCTATATCGATGATACGCCGGGTCTCCGGGTTAACGAGATCCGAGCCAAATGCCGTCGCTTGAAACAAGAGCACGGCCTCGGCATGATCATGATCGACTACTTGCAGCTCATCGTCGGGAACGGCAAGCCGGGCGAGAACCGGCAACAAGAAGTCTCGGAAATCTCGCGTACGCTCAAAGCGATCGCGCGTGAGCTTCAAGTGCCGGTCATCGCCTTGTCACAGCTCTCACGTGGTGTTGAGAGCCGTCAAGACAAGCGGCCGATGATGTCAGATATCCGGGAATCCGGGGCGATTGAGCAAGATGCCGATATCGTCGCGTTCCTCTACCGGGACGACTATTACGATAAAGAGAGTGAAGACGCCAACACGATCGAGATCATCATCGCCAAACAGCGTAATGGTCCGACCGGGACGGTCAAGCTCTCGTTCCGAAAAGAATATAACAAGTTCGTCAACATGGAGACGCAAGCTTTTGCGCCACCGATGTAGGACGAATGATTCTGCCAAAGGCGACGTCACGAGACGTCGCCTTTTTTGTCGGTCTTTGGACCTAAACGTATTCGATTTTTAAAGAATTCATTCATTGAATGAGAAATGAGGCGTCAATAACGAACGAAAGGTTACAACATAAAAATATCGTTCGGTATTAGGTTGACTTTCGCGAGAAGCAAGTGTACACTTACGGATGGTTTGAATAGAACGTTTATCTACAAGGAGGATTCATTATGTCATCAGTAGTCGTAGTGGGAACGCAGTGGGGCGATGAAGGTAAAGGGAAAATCACGGACTTCTTATCAAAGCAGGCCGAGGTCGTCGCGCGTTATCAAGGGGGAGACAACGCTGGTCATACGATCGTCTTCAACGATACGAAGTATAAACTTCACTTGATTCCATCGGGGATCTTCTACTCGGACAAAACATGTGTCATCGGGAACGGGATGGTCGTCAATCCGAAATCGCTCGTCACGGAGCTCGCGTATTTGCACGAGCGTGGCGTGAGTACGGATAACCTCCGCATCTCGAACCGGGCCCACGTCATCTTGCCGTACCACCAGTTGCAAGACAAGCTCGAAGAGGACGCGAAAGGCGACGCCAAAGTCGGGACGACGCTCAAAGGGATCGGTCCTTGTTACATGGACAAAGCGGCGCGTATCGGGATTCGCATCGCCGACCTTCTCGACAAAGAAGTGTTCGCTGAGAAGCTCAAGACCGTCCTCACGATTAAAAACCGCATGTTCGTGAAGATGTATGAAGTCGATGCGATTGAATTCGATGACATCTTCGAAGAATACTACGCGTACGGCCAACAGTTCGCCAAGTACGTATGTGATACATCGGTCGTGTTGAACAATGCGCTCGACGAAGAACAGAAAGTGTTATTTGAAGGCGCACAAGGTGTGTTGCTCGACATCGACCATGGAACGTACCCGTTTGTCACATCATCGAACGCGGCTTCAGGCGGCGTATCGAGCGGTGCCGGAATCGGACCATCGAAGATCCATCACGTCGTCGGCGTCTGTAAGGCGTACACGTCACGTGTCGGAGACGGCCCGTTCCCGACCCAGCTTGACGATGAGATCGGTCACACGATCCGTGAGGTCGGAAAAGAGTACGGTACGACGACGGGACGTCCGCGTCGCGTCGGTTGGTTCGACTCGGTTGTCGTCCGCCACTCGCGCCGCGTCAGCGGCATCACAGACCTTTGCCTCAACTCGATTGACGTGTTGACAGGTCTTGAGACACTCAAGATTTGTACGGCCTACGAGTTCGAAGGCAAGCTCCTCGACGAGTACCCGCCGAACTTCCGCGTGCTCGAACAGTGCAAACCGGTGTTTGAAGAGCTCCCAGGCTGGACAGAAGACATCACAGGCGTTCGCAAGTTCGAAGACTTGCCGGTGAACGCGCAGAACTATGTCAAGCGCATCGAAGCGTTGACAGGTATCGAATTGTTGACGTTCTCGGTCGGACCGGCACGTGAGCAAACGGTCATCTTACGTGATATTTACAAAGCATAAGACAGAGAGCCCTCGTGGCTCTCTTTTCATTTCCACGGAAATGGGCCACGCTTTCTAACCTATAGAAAAAGAGTTACAATGTAGACATGTACGTTTAACGATAAGAGGAGGACTCACTGAATGGATCGTACGATTTTAGTGGTAGATGACGAACAACCAATCGCAGATATATTGAAGTTTAAGCTTGAAAAAGAAGGTTACCAAGTCCACGTCGCCTATGACGGGGAAGAGGCGCTCGTGAAAGTCGAAGAAGTCAAACCAGATTTGATTTTGCTCGACATCATGTTGCCGCTCAAAGACGGTATGGAAGTATGCCGTGAAGTCCGGAAGAAATACGATATGCCGATCATCATGTTGACGGCGAAAGACTCTGAGATCGATAAAGTGCTCGGACTCGAGCTCGGTGCTGACGATTACGTCACGAAGCCGTTCAGCTCGCGCGAGCTCTTGGCCCGCGTCAAGGCGAACATGCGCCGTCATGCAACGGCCCCGGCCCCAGAAACGAAAGGTGCCAACGCCAATGATATCGTCATCGGTGACTTGACGATTCATCCGGATTCATACATGGTCACGAAACGGGAAGAGAAAATCGAACTGACACATCGTGAGTTCGAGCTCATCCATTATCTTGCCCAAAACATCGGGCAAGTCATGACGCGTGAGCACTTGCTCCAGACCGTATGGGGCTATGACTACTTCGGCGATGTCCGTACGGTCGATGTGACGGTCCGACGTTTGCGCGAAAAAGTCGAAGACAACCCATCGACGCCGACATATATCATCACGCGCCGTGGTGTCGGTTACTATTTAAAAGCAGGAGAAGAAGACTAAACGATGAAACGGACGAACTTCTTTAAATCTATCCAGTGGAAGCTCGTCGTCATCTATGCGCTGCTCATTCTTGTTGCGATGCAAGTCATCGGAGTGTACTTCGTGCGCTCCCTCGAACGACAATACATCAACAACTTCTCGCAGTCGCTCGTCGATCGTGCCAACCTTCTGAGTTATAACGTCAGTGAAGGGATCGCATCGAACGGCGGTGACTCGACCTCGGACCAGCAGTTGAACCAGGTACTGGATCAACTGCTGTCTGAGTTTACGGAGAGCACGACGCTAGCTGATGACATTCGCGAAGTCCAGATTATCGACACGAACAGTGTCGTCCGGGCGACGTCGAATCCGAATAACCAAAGTCTCGTCGGACAACGGACGGCGAACTCGTTTATTCAAAAATCGTTTGCGACGAGCGGAGCGCAAGAGACGCTCGTCTATGAAGACTCGAACGAACGCATGCGTGTCGTCGCCGTCCCGGTGAAATCCGAGGTCGATGGGACGACGACCGGTATGATCTATATCGAGGCCTCGATGCAGTCCATCTATAACCAAATGGAACAAGTGACGAGGATTCTCGCGACCGGGACACTCATCGCTCTCATCATCACATCGATCCTTGGGGTGTTGCTGTCACGGACGATCACGCGACCGATTGCGGATATGCGTCGTCAAGCCGTCGAGATGCGAAAAGGGAATTTCTCGCGGAAAGTTAAAGTCTATTCCGACGACGAGGTCGGCCAACTTGCTTACGCCTTCAACGAATTGACCGATGAACTCATGGAGGCGAACGCAACGACGGAAGCCGAACGGCGCCGCTTGACGAGCGTCCTCGAGAACATGTCGGACGGGGTCGTCGCGACGGATCGTTCCTTGCGCGTCATCTTGATGAACGACCAAGCCCGCGATATGATCGGGCTCGCTGAAGAAGAAGCGATGGGGGCGAACCTACAGAACTTGCTCGAATTCGATGACGAGATCGTCATCCCGGAAGACGGGACGATGCCGCCAAAACTGATCGACCTCAGTACGGACGAAGAACTATTCCTCGTCCGCGCCTACTTCTCACCGATCCAAAAGCATAGCGGACCGATCACCGGTCTCATCGTCGTTCTGCACGATGTGACCGAGCAAGAACAAGTCGAGCAAGACCGCCGTGAGTTCGTCGCGAACGTCAGCCACGAGCTGCGGACGCCGCTCACGACGATGCGGAGTTACCTCGAAGTGCTCGCGGAAGGCGCATACAAGGACGATGAGCTCGCCCCGCGCTTCCTCGAGACGACCCAGAATGAGACGGAGCGGATGATTCGCCTCGTCAACGATCTGTTGCAGCTATCGAAGATGGACAGCAAAGAGTATACGATGCAAAAAGTGAAGTTCGACTTTATCCAGTTCTTCAACGACATCATCGACCGGCATGAGATGACGAAAGGCGAGACGATCCAGTTCCGCCGGAAGCTCATGAAGCGCCGGGTATACGTCCACGCCGATCAAGATAAGATGACGCAGGTCATCGACAACATCATCACGAACGCCATCAAGTTCTCGCCAGAAGGCGGGACAATCACGTTCCGGACGATGCTCCGTGCCAAGCGTCTCGTCATCGGTATTAAAGATGAAGGGGTCGGCATTCCGAAATCGAATTTGAAGAAAATCTTTGAACGGTTCTACCGGGTCGATAAGGCTCGGGCCCGCAATATCGGCGGGACCGGACTTGGATTGTCGATTGCGAAAGAAGTCGTTTCCGCCCATGGCGGCGACATTTGGGCCGAGAGTGAGTTCGGACGCGGGACGACGATTTACTTCACCATCCCATTCGATACGATCGTGGAGGTGAATGACTGATGGAACGACCACGCTTCTTGGCGAAGCCAGAACTAGTGAAATCGCTCGTCTTGCTCACCTTGATCGTCACGTCCATCGTCCAAACGGTCATCCTCTGGGACTACCATCCGAAGTATCAGTCGGTCCAGTCAGAGACGCAAGTCGCGACGGTGGATGAGTCGCTTCAGCGACAACCGCGCCAAGTCATCGTACCGGCCCAGACGGTCGTCCACGAGAACAACGCCGTCTTCGCCACGAAAAACTCGCCGAAACAGATTATGCGTGTCATCCGGGAGTCGTTCGAGGCGAGCGAATTTAAACCGCTCGCCGTCAAGAACGTCCCGAGTTTGTATGCGGGTGTCGATGAGGCCGTCGAGTTGATTTTACCGGAGCCGTATTATGCGGATACGCTCAGCTACATGCTTCCGGGCTCATACAGCTTGTCGGGGAAAGTGCCACAGCGTGCCCTCATCTTCATGGAGGACGACACGTGGCGCATCCGCACGATCATGAGCGACCAATCACTTTGGGAAGGGCGTTTGTCGAAAGTCGGTCAAGGGGACGTCAACAGTCTGTTCTTGAAAGATTCAGATCGATCGATGCGTCGTGTCACGTACACGGATGAACGCGTCAACTACATCCCCGTCGTCGGACCGGAGATGAACGAGCTGTTCGCTTACGACGTATCTCAAATTCAAATCTCGGCCCGTCTCGATTGGATGCGTGATACGTTCTTCCCGGGCGACCCGAATGTACAAGAAGTCGATCCGGCCAGCTCCGTGGGCGCCCTCACGAACGGGATTAGCGTCGCCGAATATGATGCGAACCTGAACGCGAGCCGTTATCGAAACTTATCACGCAACAGTTCGGAACAGGAGTCGGTTATCGGACTCGACACGATCGTCGAGTTCGTCAACTTCCACGGAGGTTGGGTCGATGAGACGTCGGAGAGCCAAGGTTTGTCGCTTCGGTTTGATGCGATCACTCCGGCCAACAAAGGCTTTGAAACGACCGTGTTCCGGTTTCACGTGAAGGGTTTCCCAGTGTTCAGTCAACGGGAGGCGTTTATCAATAACGATGCCGTCGACTTATCGACGCTGCGTGTCGAGAACGACGGGACACAAGTCCGGTCGATCACTCGGCACCATCTCGAGATCGATCGCTTGATCTCGGTCGGGACGACACAGCTCGCGGACGGACAAGATGTGGTCGATACGCTCGTCAATGCCGGACGATTTGAAAACGTGACCGAGATTCGACTCGGTTATGAGATTGAATACAATGAAGACACGAGCCGTTACGTCACGTTCTCCCCGAACTGGTTCGTTCGGGAAGCCGGAAGATGGATCCCATTCGATCAACCGGATGACTGGACAGAAAGGATGATGTATCGTGGATTGGAGTAAAGCGAAAACGATTCTTCTCTTCGCCTTCCTCGCGCTGAACATCTACCTGTTGTTCCAGCTTTTGACGGAAACGTGGGCGACAGAGGTCGTGACGAACGACAATACGTCGATCGCGCAAATCTTGGACCAACGAAACGTCGATGCGTCGAAGTTGCCGCGGATGGGTCGGGATATCGGTTATTTGACGGGGTCGTCGGAACAGATGTCGGCCTCGATGATCACGAAGAACCGGGAAGCCCAGCTGGCGACGACGCTCGACAATATGCAACTCGAAGTCGAGCTCAAACAGCCGGTCCCGCTCGATCAAGACGATTTACGGACGACCGCGTCGACGTTCGTCTCCGAGTATGTCCCGTTCGGTTCCGAGTATGCGTACTGGCGCTATGACGCCGAGACGCGTCAAGTCGCCTTCGTGCAGACGTATGAGAACAATAAGATCTTCTCGAACCCCGAGATCGATGGGGAGACCGAGCAGTACATCGGTCCGTCGCTCCTGTTGCTTCAATTGAACGAAGCGCTTGAAGTGACCGACTATAAACAACGTCATTTGACGAACTTGTCCTCGAAGTCGCAAGACGATCTCGTCTTGACGGCGAGCGAGGCGATCTCGCAACTCGCGGCCCGGAAGTACTTCCAGCCGAACCAAGAGATGCGGGCCATCAATACGGGCTTCTATAGCCTGCCGCTCGACAGTTCCGGCAGCTTGATCATCATGCCGCCGCTCTGGTCGATCACGATTGACGAGGACGTCTACTTCGTCAATGCGATCGATGGGACCGTCGAACGGGTCGAATTTGATTCAGAAGAATGAAAGGAGTGATCGAGTGACTTTACGCTATAGTGTGCTTGCGAGCGGTTCGACCGGGAACGCCCTCTACATTGAGACGGAACGGGCGAAATTGCTCGTCGATGCCGGATTGACCGGGAAGGCGATGCAACAACGCATCACTGAGATTGGACGATCGTTTGATGGGATCGATGCACTGCTCGTCACGCATGAGCACTCCGACCATATTAAAGGTGTCGGGATTCTCGCTCGAAAATATAACTTACCGATTTATGCGAACGCGAAGACGTGGGATGCGATGGAATCGTTGATTGGAAAAGTCGACCCGGCCTTGAAGTTTCACTTCGAGGTAGGGGAGATTAAACAGTTCGGGGATATCGAAATCGAGTCGTTTAACGTCAGCCATGACGCGGCCGACCCGATGTTCTACCAGTTCGCGCATGACGGCAGACGCCTCGCCCACATCACCGATACGGGCTATGTGTCCGATCGGATGAAAGGCGTCATCCGTGGGGCCGATGATTTTATTTTCGAATCGAACCATGACGTCTCGATGCTTCAAATGGGACGGTACCCGTGGAGCGTCAAACGACGGATTCTTGGGGACTACGGTCACGTCTCGAACGAAGACGCGGCCATCGCGATGAGCGAGGTCATCGGAGACCAGACGAAACGGATTTATTTGGCCCACCTCAGTAAAGACAACAATATGAAAGAACTCGCTCAAATGAGCGTGTCCCAAACACTCGGGATGCGCGATGTCGACCTCGGTCGCATTAAATTGTGCGATACTGACCCATCGACCCCCACTTCGCTCGTTTCTTTATAAGCGAACTTGGGAAAAGACAGATAACACACTGTCTTGAAGGGGGGACGCGTCGTGAATGAAGAGAGACACCATGAGTATGAACCTCAAGACGTCGAACCTTTAGAGCACGAAGCAGATACAATGAACGATGTAAAACCGACGTACCCATCTCGCAGCGAGTGGCGCCCGAAACAAGAAGAACATGTGCGCCATAAGCCGCGAATGAACTTAAAACCGTTGTTACTCGGAGGGGTTGGTGGATTCTTAGGAGCGGCTTTGTTCTTTTTGGCGATGATGCTCTGGGATTCCCCAACCTCTCGTTTTGTGACAAATGAACTGATTCGGACAGAACAAGCCGTCACCATCACGGAATCCGACATCACGAGCGCTGTGACGGGTGCTAAAACGTCCGTCGTCAGCATTACGAACATCCAGCGGGCGTTCACCTCGGACTCGCAGTGGGAGGCCGGAGCGGGCTCTGGTGTCATCTATAAGGTCGAAGGCAACACGGCGTATATCGTCACGAACTTCCACGTCATCGAAGAAGCGGACGAGATCAACGTCGCGTTTTCTGACGGACAAGTCGCTTCGGCGACGATTCTCGGCGAGGACCCGCTCAACGATTTAGCTGTCGCATCGGTCGAACTGCCCGCCAATATCGATGTCGCTCCGATCACGCTCGGGGACTCGACCGTGCTCCAGGCAGGCGAGACCGTCATGGCGATCGGGAATCCGCTCGGCGTCTTTTCAAACTCGGTCACCCGTGGTATCGTCAGTGGTGTCGAACGCACCGTGCCGGTCGATACGAACAGTGATGGCCTCATGGACTACAATGCCGAGGTCATCCAGACCGATGCCGCCATCAACCCGGGGAACTCCGGCGGGGCACTCATCAACATCCGCGGCGAGCTCGTCGGCATCAACTCGATGAAAATCGCCGAGGCGAGCGTCGAAGGGGTCGGCTTCTCGATTCCCGTCAACGTCGCGCTGCCGGTCATCGATATGCTCGAGCGTGATGGCAAAGTGACGCGGGCCCAGCTCGGCGTCACGATTCAAGAAGTCATCGCCGTACCGGGTAACGTCCGGGAAGAGTATGGGATTAGTTTTGACAACGAAGACGGGGTATTCGTCGAGGCAATCACGCCCGGCAGTCCGGCCAAAGAGGCGGGCCTCCGCGTCGGTGACGTCATCGTCAAAATCGGCGACCGCGACATCAAACGTTACGTCGATTTGCGGGACGCGCTGTATCGTGACGCCACGGTTGGGGATAAGGTCACGATTGAATATACGCGACGCGGCAAGGCAGGCAAGACCGAGGCCACATTAACTGAAGCAACCTAAAGGAGCGGCGACGCTTCTTTTTTAAGGAGGAAACATTGTGGAAAAAAAAGTATGCAAGGAACATGTTGAAATCGCTTTAGATATCATTGTCGATGAGACGGGGGAATACCCGTTGCTCGAAGAACTATCCACAAGTGGACAAGTGACATGTGAGTTCTGTGATGCCGACGCAACATATGTTGTGTCAAGCAAAAAATGATTATCAACATGTGGATTTGTGGATAACTCTGTGGATAACCCTATGGATAACTCCAAAAAAACTGTGGAAAAAGGAAGAATTGGATGAATATTTCAATTATCACGGTCGGCAAACTAAAAGAGAAGTATTTGAAACTAGGGATTGCCGAGTACACAAAACGCTTGTCGGCCTATGCGAAAGTGCAGGAAATCGAGGTCGCGGACGAGAAAGCGCCCGAGCATTTGAGTGAAGCGGACATGATTCTAGTAAAACAAAAAGAAGGCGAGCGGATTTTGGCGAAAATCAGTCCGGACACGCATGTGATCGCTTTGGCCATCGACGCCAAGCAACGGACGAGCGAAGAGTTCGCCCGTGAGCTCGATCAACTCGCAACGTACGGCAAGAGCAAAATCGCGTTCGTCATCGGCGGCTCGCTCGGGTTATCGGACGACGTCATGAAACGCTCGGATGATACGATCTCCTTCTCAAAAATGACGTTCCCGCATCAATTGATGAAGCTCGTCTTGTGTGAACAGATTTATCGAGCGTATCGGATCAACCGGAATGAGCCTTATCATAAGTAACCACATATATATTTGTTTAGCGTCAAAGGCAGCTTCTGTCTTTGACGCTTTTTGTGCAGGTAAATGTTTTCGGCTACCGAATGCTAATCATATTGAAAAGATTTTATAGCGTTGAAAATCAAGCACTTATTTTAATTAAAATTCGCAGGGATTGAATATTTGAAAGGAGGTTTCACTTTGAAAAAAACAGTTTTAATCAATGTATCTTTTTTGGTGGAAGTAGAGGAAATTGAAGTACACAAAGATTTTGGCATGATTGATCAAGTCACAAACGAGTTGTGTCAGGGCCAGACAATCAAAATCGGTACGAGCGAAGTGAGTGTGAAGTGGGAAAGTTGCTCTACGGTTGTCTTGGATCCAGTTTCAATGAATTGTGGACAATGCTCAACTTGTGGACGATGGACAACAGACAGAGAAAAAAATGATTCATTGTTACATTTATGTAATGGAGCAACTTTTGAAGGGAAACTGCTGTGTGATGAATGTTTACCAGAGGATCACAGGTGGTCTTTTTAACAACATCATTAGACCATTGAATATTTATTGTTCCTCAAAAATACGAATATTTTTTAGTTGTTCAATCAAGTGTTCTCTCGTTACCGCACCATCGAATTGGAATTGCTTTGGGTAATATTCAGTCTGAAAAATTGGAGCTCCGCTTTCAATCCATGCCTCTCGATAATTGGTGTGTGTCTCTTCCCGTTGCATAAACAAACCTTCTTCAATTTCTACGTCATCATCATCTCCGAATTGAAATCGACAACATAAACAAATGTCAAATGAAGGATCGTTAAATTCGTTGTAAGCAGGTTCATCTAATCCATCAAATCCACAGACAGGGCAGATATAGGTCATTGACTCATCTCCATTTCCATTATAATCATACATAGATAAACAACTAACGTCTAAATTACAAAGGAGATCTCTTTAATGCATGCAATGATCCAACAAAAATTAATAGAAATTGAAGCGAAGTACGGTGTGAAAATTCTATATGCGGTTGAGTCTGGTAGCCGAGCCTGGGGATTCCCTTCAAAAGATAGCGATTATGATGTTAGATTTATCTACATTCATCTTCCTGAGTGGTATTTAGCCATCGATCCCCAAGGCATTGGACAAAAGCGTGATGTAATTGAAGAGCCAATTAACGATTTATTAGACATCAGTGGTTGGGAAATCACGAAAGCATTGCGTCTATTTAGAAAGAACAATCCCCCTCTCTTGGAATGGCTCAGAAGTGAAATTGTTTACTATCAACAGTATACGCTTATAGATAATATGCGAGCGCTAGAATCAGATGTCTTTTATCCGAACTCGATGTTACATCATTACTTAAATATGGCTAAAAATAACTACCGTGAATATTTGCAAGGACGGGAAGTCCGCATCAAAAAATATTTTTACGTGCTTCGTCCGATTTTGGCTTGTCAGTGGATTGAAAAATATAATACGGCACCACCGATTAGTTTTCATGTCCTTTTAGAGGATTCATTAAAAGATGGTGAATTAAAGCATTCGATTGATCGATTATTAGAGCGAAAGTTGGCCGGAGATGAGTTTGATTTAGAACCTCGGATTACCGTCATTAACGAATTTGTAGAACGAGAAATTCAACGTTTTGAAGTATATGTGGAATCGCTGGACGTTCAAGTAAATGATCCAACGGCACAACTAAACGAGTTATTTCGACATACGTTGCAAGAAGTTTGGGGGTGAACGATTTTCGGGTGCAACGATACATGCTAAATCTATTTAAAACTATCGCATGACTAGAAAAGTCACCAGGGACCAGCTATCGAATAGAGATAGCTGGTTTTTTAATGGTTACCATCGATTATCCGATGTCGTATTGCCGTCAAAAAACCGATGTGATAAAATCACATGGCAAATGATTATCATTATCAATAAGAAATGGGAGAATTTAATCCAATGAACAATATCGAATTATATAAAACAGCCTTTATCAACGGACTCGATGTCGAGCCAGACGCGTCATTCGAAGAAATGAAGCTCGGTGTCACGAAAGAGTGGGATTCGATTGGCCATATGACATTAATCGCAGAACTCGAGGACGCGTTTGACGTCGATCTCGATTCCGATGTGATCACAGATTTCAACACGTATCAGTCTGGCATCGACTTATTGAAACGCTTGGGTGTGGACTTCGGACAATGAAGCGCTTCGATGCAATCGAGCAGTATGGAGAGCGTACCGCCATCTACGCGGATCGCGCGTATTCGTACGAAGAGATGATTGAGGCGGCCGACGCGATTGCGGGTGAGGTCGGCGATCGAACACTCGTCTTCATTTTGTGTGCTAACACCAAAGAGTCAATCTTCGGCTACGTCGGGTTCCTGCGCGGACGCATCGTGCCGCTCCTGTTGGATGCAGCGATTCATTCGGAACAGCTGCAGAACTTAATTGACCGCTACCGACCGACGCACATTTGGGCGAATCGGGAGCATCATCAATTAGCGCAGGAGATGGAAACGACTTACGGGTATGGAGACTATGCGCTATTTGAATGTCCTCATGTGATTGAGCATGAACTGCATGACGAGCTCGCGCTCCTGTTGACGACGTCCGGTAGTACGGGCAGTCCGAAGCTTGTACGGCTCAGCTACGACAACCTGTTTCACAACGCGGTATCAATCGTGTCGTACTTAAATATTACTGAGGACGACCGTCCAATCACGACGTTGCCGATGAACTACTCGTATGGTCTTTCCATTCTCAACAGCCACCTTGTGTCCGGGGCGACCATCGTCGTGACGGAAGCGTCCGTCATGCAGAAGGAATTTTGGCAGTTATGCCGCAATCAGCATGTGACGACGTTCGGCGGTGTGCCGTTCGTCTACGAGATGCTGCAACGGCTCAAGTTCGAGACGATGGAGCTGCCGAGTTTGACGAAACTGACGCAAGCCGGCGGAAAATTGAATCCGGATTTAGCGAGTGCGTTTACTGGTATCTGCGAACGAAAAAACATTCAGTTTTTCACGATGTATGGTCAAACGGAAGCGACGGCACGCATGTCGTATTTGCCTCCCGACCAGAATCGGGAGAAGGCGGGTAGCATCGGTATCGCCATCCCAGGCGGTGAATTGACGCTTCGCCAGGAAACAGGTGAACTGATCACTGCGCCTAACGTCGTCGGTGAGTTGGTGTATCAGGGAGCAAACGTGTCGCTCGGTTATGCCGAAGCGTTGTCCGATCTCGCGAGCGGAGATGAGAACGAGGGCGTCCTCTATACAGGAGATTTGGCGTATATGGATGAAGACGGCTATTTCTTCATCGTCGGCCGCATCAAGCGGATGATTAAGATGCATGGGAACCGGATTAGCCTCGATGAAGTGGAGGACCTGTTACGAGCACGCGGACATGATTGTGTCTGTAAGGGAACCGATGATGAGCTTTACGTGTACACGTTGCACGACGACCGTGCCGCCATCAAACAAGTCATCAAGGACATGATGCATACAAGAGGGGTCACGATTCTACGAATCGATGCCATTCCCCGGAACGAATCCGGAAAGATTCTGTATGCCGCATTACCGAAACGAGAGCTCGTCACCACCTGAACAAGCAAGTGAGTGCAGCCTTTGTGGAAAGCAATATAAGTTTAGAATAATCAGGTGAAGCTATGACGTTTATTTCAATCGAGTTTTTACTGTTTCTCGCCATTTTAGTGGCGGTATATTACGTGGTACCGCATCGCTTCCGATGGGTACTGTTACTGGCGGCCAGCTATTTGTTTTATGCGACTCTCAGTATGCAATTCATCCCGTTGTTGCTCGTGAGTACAGCCTTTACGTTCGTCACGGGACTCCTGATTGAACGACAAGACGAGAAGCGCCAGAAGAAACGCCTCATGATGATCGGCGTCTCCATCCTGGTATTGTTCCTCGGCTGGTTCAAATACTTTAACTTCGTGAACGACTCGTTGCGCACGATGGCGACATCGCTGGGGTGGAGCTATGACATTCCGTATCGAGACATCGTCTTGCCGCTCGCGATTTCGTTTTATACGTTCCAGGCCATCAGCTATCTCGTTGATCTGTATCGCGGAAAACTGAAGGCCGAGCGCCATTATGGCTATTTCTCGATTTACTTCGCCTTCTTCCCGCAGCTAGTGGCGGGACCGATTGAGCGGGCCAAGAAATTACTCCCTCAATTCAAGGCGGAGCAACGGTTCGACTATGAACATGTCAGCTATGGGATGAAGCGGATTGCCTGGGGCTTCTTCAAGAAGACGCTCATCGCCGACCGGTTGGCGCCGATGGTCGCGAGCGTGTTCAGTCAGCCAGACCCGACCGGCTCCGAAATCGTGCTCGGGACGATGCTGTTCTCGCTTCAATTGTATGCCGACTTTTCAGCCTGTAGTGACATCGCCATCGGGACAGCGAGACTATTTGGCATCAAGTTGACGGAGAATTTCCGACAGCCTCATTTCGCGGTATCAATCGCCGACTTTTGGAACCGATGGCACATCTCGCTGTCGACGTGGCTCCGGGATTATATCTTTATCCCGCTCTGCAAAGGGAAAAAGAAACGGTATCAAATCTATGTCGCCATCGTCATCACATTTTTGGTGAGCGGCATCTGGCACGGGGCCGCCTGGAGTTTCGTCTTATGGGGTCTGATTCATGGTATGTACCGCGTGTTCGGGGATGCGACGAAACATCAGCGGGAACAGATGGCGTCCTTCGTTCGACTCGACCGAACGCCCGAGCTTCATAAATGGCTGAAGATTGCGGTCACGTTCCAGTTGGTCTGTTTCTCCCGCGTCTTTTTCGTCTCTGACTCGGTCGGCCAAGCGTTTCACCATGCCCGGTTGTATGTGACACCTTCGTCATGGGCACCGGTCGACATGCTGAAGGCACTTGAATTATTCTCGTTACTCGATTTACTTGTGTTCCTTTTCTTCTTTACGACCGTCCAGGTGTTTCAGTACATCGAACGGACGAAAGGATCGACGTGGGATTGGTTGGCCGAGCGTTCGGCTCTCACGAACGTGGCGATTCAACTGTTCGTGATTGTGTCGGTCTTGGTGTTCGGCGTGTCGAGTGAAGGCTTTATCTACGGTGGGTTCTAAGTGAAAGGAATGGCTATGAGAAGTGTATGGATGAAAATTTCACTGGTGTTGATCATCGTTGCGCTCTTGTTGATTCCGCTCAACGACTTTGTCAAACAGTCGTGGGCGTACAATAACAACCGCGGTGTGTTGGCGTTCCAAGATGACCCGTCCGAGCTAGACATTATCAACCTAGGGACGTCGCACGCGATGTTCGGCTATGCGTTCAAACCGCTCGGTCTGTCGCATCTCGATTTAGCGTTGCCGAGCCAAACGATTGAATACGACTTGAAGATGTTGAAACAGTACGACCAACATCTGCGTCCGGGTGGGGTCGTCATCGTCTCTCTCTCGCAAATCACGTTTAGCAATGCGGAGATTGCCCGGAAAGAAAACTATTATCAGGTGTTGGAACGGGAAGATATCGAACCGGTCAGTACGTTTGATTACTATACGTACACGTCAATTCCTGCATTGAACAGTGGGAGCGTGTATACGGCGCTGTCACGAGAGATTCGCGATTTCAGATGGGAGTCTCATAAACCGTGGGTGAACAATGGTCAGAATTATTCGGAACGAAAATACGAGATGGTCGAAGCGCAGTATAAACAGGCTGTGGAGAATCGTGACATCGAGCAGAATATGGAACGATTGAAAGAAATCATCGCGTATTGTCAGGTGAAAGGCTATCGCGTCGTGTTGGCGATGGAGCCGGTCCACGCATTCTACAACGCCTATTTTGATCAAGCGGTCATGGACCGACTCGTTTATCAACATCTGGCCTCGCTCGAGTTGGACGTCCCGTTCTTAAATTATATGGATGACGAACGCTTCATCCATCAGCGTGAGTACTTTCATAATCCAGACCATTTGAATGGGAAGGGGAGAACGCTCCTATCTTCTCTCGTCTATGAGGATTTGAAACGACTCGGCTATCTATAAGAAAAGGAAATCTACAGCAGCGTAGATTTCCTTTTTCATATTGCTCCTATTACGAAACAATCTCGTTCATCAACGCATGTGTGTTACCCTCAAACCATATACGGCATATCGATTTGGCTAATTTGTTGAAACAATATCCTTCCTTAACGCGTTTGGCGAATCCGTTGAACCGTCAGCATCCCAATTGCTAGGACGATGGCAAGGCCAATCCATGTGAAGACGTAGATCAATGGCGACCCAGTCGTCCCGAGGGTCACCTCGTTTTGAAGCATGGTGACGTTATCCGCCTCGGCGATGATGTCGGGTTCATAATTGAGCGTGCGGATGAAGCCGATTCCAAACGTGGCGATAATATAAATCACATGGAGTGCTGCGGATAGAAGAAGAGCGAGTCTGATTGTTTTCAAAATGGTGCTCCTTTTTGGATATAATCATGTATAACGATAGTATAACTAGAATTACCTAAACCTGACAGACAAGGAGTGAGACTGATCGAAACCGTTTATTTAGCAGGTGGCTGCCTCTGGGGCGTCCAAGCGTTCATCAAGACGTTACCCGGTGTCATCGAAACAGAGGCCGGACGGGCGAACGGGGCGACGGATATGCTTGACGGAGCATATGACGGCTACGCCGAATGCGTCAAAACGACGTTCGATCCGAGCGTCGTCACGATGGAGGGTTTGATGAATTACTTATTTGAAATCATCGACCCGTATAGCGTCAATCGCCAAGGCGACGATGTCGGCGAAAAGTATCGGACCGGCGTCTATAGCGCAGACCCACGCCATTTGGAAGTCGCACGCACATTGATCGACAACCGAAGCGACGCGGACCGAATCGCGGTCGAGGTATTGCCGCTCACGAACTACGTCCGAAGCGCGGATGAGCATCAAGACCGGCTCGAGCGATGTCCGGACGATTACTGCCATATTCCGAAGACGTTATTAGAGAAGTACAAACAATGAGCCGACACGATGCCGTGTCGGCTCATTTGTTACGCCCGCTCGAGGACGTTCACGAGCAAGCGATGCACGACCTCGTGGTCACGCACGTCATGCAGTTTGTAATCTTTCCCCGGTAACGTATACCACTCGGCCGCCCCGACGTACGTGATGGCGAGCTCGAGCGTGCCGTCTTCCTGGCATGTCGTCCGTAATTCAAGTTCTCCACTGATGACGCCGACTTCCTCGGTCATGACGCCGTGGGAGGCTTTAAATACTGAAGAGTGCTGGTTCATAGCGAACTCCTTTCAAAACTCAATAGATGCAAGCATTGATGGCCGTTTGCAAGGCCGTCTTTTCTGTGGATTGGAGGCTGAGGCCCCAACGGCTCTTCGTCTCGACCCACATCTTCGCGTAGGCACAGCGCGCACCGGTACGTGGCGGCTGCCATGTCGACGGGTCTTGGTCCCCTTTCGAACGGTTCGAGCTGGCCGAGACGGCGATGAGCTGCGGCCCATTCAAATCATTGGCGAAGCTTTGACGCTTCGTCGTCGTCCAGCTGCTTGCGCCTGAGCGCCACGCTTCGGCCAAAGGTACGACATGATCGATGTCGATGTCAGACGCTGATGTGAATGTGATGCCGTCATAGTAACTGTACCACTTACCGGTGGTGACCGGACACTCATCGATGACCGAGTCGGCGTCGCGTTTCAAGACGATGTGCCGCGTGTTACACCCGTTCCCTTGGCTGCTCCAATGGGGGAACAAGTCACGACTATAGCCGGTCATCGACCCTTCATTTTTCACCGTCAAGGCGTTTAATTTAGATAACGCCATTGACTTAGATGGGATACCTGGTGGGAGCGCCGAAGCGGTTGGCGTCGTGAAGTGAAGCGTTGTGATGACCAAGATGATGGCGAATAACGAACTGATGCATTTTTTAAGCATGTTTGTGCCTCCTATTATGTATGACGACTGGACGAGGTGCATCGTAAACGCACGATGCACCTCGAATATACATGGCAAGGAAGTGAGAAATACGCAAATTTACGAAAAATGAATCTAACGATTATAAAACTTGAGGTCAGGGACATGATACATGACATCAGACGTCCCGGCTTTAGCACTACTGACATACGCGTAGGCACCAACTATTGGTATAATGAAGGCGGTTTGTAGTAAAGGACGAAGGAGTGGTACGCCATGAATCAAAAAGACATCGCGGCGATTCGGAAGCATTTCAAATTGAATGCGGAAGCGGTCAAAATCGCTGACATTTATAATATTTATATTCGCCAAGACAGCAACGAGATTTTTTACGAGGAGTTACGCTCGTTCCCGTTCGTCGAGCAGGAGCATCAAGAGTTGTTCCTCGCCAATTTCAAGAAAGTGCTCGGTGGCAAAATCGACGAGAAGCTGTTCGAAGTGAAGTTCCAGCACCCGGAAGCTGGGCAGACCGACCATACGCAGACATTGCTCTATGAGGCGCTCCGGACCGACGAGATTGAAGAGTGGGCCGGTATGATGCAGCGGATCGCGCTCAAGATGGTCCAGGAGGCGCCGTTCGAGAAAGATATGGTCGTCACGTTCATCCGCTTCAAATACAATAAGCCGACGCGTCGTCATTCCGAGGAGACGGAGATCGACATGCGCGACGAGGTATGGACGTCACGATTCATCCTATGCAGCATCAATCAGACCGAGCTCCCGAAACAGTCGCTCGTGTTCGACTATATCGAGCGGGAGTTCAAGTCGAACATCTTCATCAATCCGGTCATCAAACTCGATGCCCCGATCGGCGGCTTTATGTTCCCGTGCTTCACGGACAACGCGGCCGACGTCAACCATATCTTGTACGCCGCGCAAAAGGCTCATCAACCAGACTTCGGCTTTATCGAGAACGTCTTGAATGGCACCGAGATTGTGACGGCGGTCGAAGAGAAGGCGATGTTCGAAGAAGTCGTCAAAACCGTTATCGGCGAAGAAGTGAACGTGGGGACGCTCGCTACCGTTTACGATGAAATCAACCAGATGATTCTCGCCGAAGCAGAACGCGAGGACGAGGAAGAGAGCGTGCCGATGATTGACGCCCGCACTGTGGAGGTTGTCTTGAAAGCGAGCGGCGTCGAGGACGTGACGACGGAGAAAGTCGAGGCGGCGTTCCAACAAGTCGTCGACGACCGACAATACGAGATGAAGGCGAGCAGTGTCGTCCCGAAATACACATCGAAGTCGATTAAAATCAATACGAAAGTCGCCAATATCTCGATCAGTCCACAAGACTTGAAGTACGTGAGACAAGTGAACGTGAAAGGGAAACGGTGCTTGTTAATCGAACTAGAAGAGGACACGGAAATCGAAGGATTCAAGCTGATCTCGGAAGAACTGTTGGACTGACTTTAAACGGACGGAGGCGAGCGGGTGCACCCTTTAGACATCTTTGAATGGATGACGGCAATCGGCATCCTCTTGTTGATTGTCGCCACTTCCTTTTTATTTCGTGGGAAATGGCGGCGTGCAATGCGAGTGCTCGCCGTTGCGTACGTTATCACCTATGGGGTGTTCTACCTCGTCCGCCCATATTGGATGAATCATCAGATTGATCGAGACGTCGTAGCGCTTGAGTCGTATCTTGAGTCGCGCTATCCGGACGAGACGGTCACGATTGAAAGCATCCCCTACGGAACGGACGGCTTTGAGAGCATGAACCCATACACGCTGTTCGTCACGTTCTCAACAGAACCGGACGCGGAATACACGTATGTTGTCGAGGATGGGACGCACATCCGTCAGACGAGTCATAGTTCAATCCAAGAAAATAAGTTTGATTTTCTTCATTTGGAAGACTAAGGTTCAGACATTCGTCTGAGCCTTTTTTTGTCAATCACGTGAGGATAGTTGAATTTCGGAACGGTTATCGGTATGATGCTCTTGAAAGCGTTCTCTCGGTAAGTCTTATTTTTTTGAAATTTATCGAAAGCGCTTTCGGTATGAGTGAGGACAACAAAAAACCTCAATCCTTCTCCATGTGGAGAGGCGTTGAGGTCTGATAGATGATTATTTTTTCGCCTTGCTCACTTTCAACTTCTTCCCTTTGATTGGCGTTGATTCCATCGCCTGAAGGACGAGTGAGCCTTTGCCGTTCAAAATGTCGACGTACGTCATTTGGTCGTTGATTGTGATGATACCGATATCGTCTGCCGTCACACCAGGAATTTTGGCGATTGTACCGACGAAGTCGATGGCGCGGAGTTTTTTCTTCTTCCCGCCGCTGAAGTGAAGCTTCATGATGTCTTGGTTGATGCGGGCCGTCTTGTTGTTGCGAACGACGCGTCGTCCGCTCAACTTCTCTTCGAACGCGGCTTGGTTGCGCGCGACTTGTGTTTCAGTCGGTGCATCCATTTCCGGGATGTCGAACTTGATGAACGCTTCGATGGCGCGAACGAACTTGCCTTCATGCGGCGTCGCGAGCGTGATCGCTTTTCCGGCGTTGCCGGCACGGCCTGTGCGTCCGGTCCGGTGCACGTAGCTCTCTTTTTCCATCGGCACGTCATAGTTGATGACGAGATTGACGTTATCGACATCGATTCCGCGCGCTGCGACGTCGGTCGCGACGAGATAACGGAAGTTACCCATCTTGAAGCCTTCCATGACGGCGAAGCGGTCTTCTTGCTCGAGGCCACCGTGGAGGCGTTCACACGAGTAACCGGCTTGATCGAGTTCGCTGTACACCGTGTCGACGTGTTCTTTCGTCCGGCAGAAGATGAGGCAGCTGTCTGGATTTTCGACGACCGTCAAATCTTTCAGTACGGCGAGCTTGTCTTCGCGGCGCACTTCAATCAAGCCATGTTCGATCGTCGAAGCGGTGACACCGCTCGATTCGATAGCCACACGGATTGGTTCGTTCATGTGCTTTTGGCATAAACGCTCGATGTCGTTCGGGAACGTCGCTGAGAACACCATCGTCACGCGGTCGCGCGGCAATTCTTGAAGAATCGCCTCGACGTCAGCGAGGAAACCGCGGTTCAACATCTCGTCGGCCTCATCGATGATCAAGTAATCGATTTTATCGAGGACGAGCGTCTCCCGTTCGATGTGATCCATGACGCGTCCCGGTGTCCCGACGACGACGTGCGTCTTCTGTTTCAATTCATCACGCTGCTTCGAGAACGGTTCTTTGCCGTAAACGGCAGTCGCCTTGATGCGTTTGAAACGACCGATGTTCGTCATATCCTCACGGACTTGGACGGCGAGTTCGCGCGTTGGTGTGAGAATCAGCACTTGCGGCTTGTTTTCTTCCCATTCGATGAGTTCCGTGACCGGAATCCCGAACGCCGCTGTCTTACCACTCCCGGTTTGGGCTTTGACGACCAAGTCTTGACGCTCGAGTGCGAGCGGGATGACTTTCTGTTGGACCTCGGTCGGTGATTCGTATTTCATGATGCCTAGTGCGCGTTGGATATCTTCGCTTAGGCGATAGTCAGAAAATTGTTGTTTACTCATAATTAACCTCATTCTTTAGTGAAAACTTCTGCTTCAGAAAATTTCAATAGCATATTTGAATACAGTCCATTATAGACCGAATCCATGAAGGAAAGCGAATCGCAGTGGTTCAGCCAAAGTCTGGTTCCATCGGGTCAGGCTGGATGATATACAAAATGAGTTCATCATGCGAATCCCACAATCGCTCAATATCCACCTCATTTTGTTGGAGGAAAGCTGCCTTTAGCTCCGGACAGACATAGTGTACCAAGCCTTCGTCTTGGGCGAGCGAAAACGTTTCTTCATCATCATATTGTAGGACAAGAGGTTGTTGGCAGGCCGTACAGTCACCAATCTCGTACCGGTGAAAACCGGATTTCACCTCATGGACGAAACATTCGGCACAATACGACTTCAGCGGATCACCAAAGTGACCAAATTCATCGGTTTGAACACATTCACGATTTTTTTGACAACGTACACATCGAGACATTATAGAACACGCTCCTTTACTCATCTACGTTAAAACGTAGCATGGGAAGAATGAGGGTGCAATCATCACCTTATAAGATTTATGTGTAGGTATAAGAAAGGGTGAAAACGAATCATGGCAAACAAACAAGACGGACTCGTTATAAGGTTGAGTCGAACAAGAGAGGTCGTCTTACAAGACGGCGTCGAAACAATCATCAAACCCGTCCCGGACGCTGATGTGACCGGTGACCTCGACCCGCGGGTATTGGCCGTCATCCAAGGGTATGACGCAACCGAGCCAGAAACGTCATTCGACTTGGCGTCGGCCCGTGCCAGCATGGGCTGGCCGAACCGTGACGTGACGACGATGGACATCACGACAGACCACGTTTTGATTCCGAGCGCTGACGGCGACATCCCGGCGCGCCTGTATCGGCCGCGCACGGAAGAGACGTTACCGGCCATCCTGTTCTTCCATGGCGGCGGTTTCTTCGGCGGGACGCTCGATACGGTCGAGAACCCGTGTAAACTGCTCGCCGAGAAAGCGAACGCCCTCGTCGTCTCGGTCGATTACCGGCTCGCGCCGGAGCATCCGTTTCCGGCCGGATTGAACGACTGTTACCGGGCGCTCGAATGGGTGCACGAGCGTGCCGATGACCTCAGAGTGTCACGCGACGACATCGCGGTCGCCGGCGACAGTGCCGGTGGGAACTTGGCGACCGCGTGTTGCTTACTCGACCAATCGAACGAGACGAACATGATTCGTTTCCAGGCGCTCATTTATCCGGTCGTCAATCTGGGCTCGATTCCGACAGACGACTATGAATGGACGCTCGACCGCTATGAAATCAAACATCATCACGACTTGATTCGCGGAGTCGTCCGGGCGCTCGCTGACAATGAAGGATTCTTCAACCAGCTTTATTTACAGGGTAAGGCCGAGCTGACCGACCCGCTCGTGTCACCGTTGTTCGCGGATGATGTGACCGGCTTACCGCCTGCTTTGATTGTCACGGCCGAATACGATTACCTTCGTCTCGAAGGTGAGGCGTACGCGCGTAAACTCGCACGCGACGGCGTACCAACGCGACTGATTCAATATCGCGGTATGGACCACGCCTTTATGGACAAGCTCGGCGACTTTCCGCAAGCCGAAGACTGCACGATCGAAATCGCAAATGGAATGAAGGAGATGACACGATGAAGACTTACACATTGAACTGGGATACATATAAACAACTGGCGCGGACAGCCGTCGCAGAAGGGGCCGTCCTTTTGAAGAACGAACACGCGACGCTTCCGATTCAATCGGGGACGACCGTTTCTGTGTTCGGGCGCAGCCAATTCAACTACTACAAGAGCGGCACAGGATCAGGCGGGATGGTCAACGTCTCGCACGTGACGAGTCCGCTCGAGGCGCTTCAGGCGACAGAAGGCATTCAATTGAACGCGTCGCTTCTTGAGACGTACGAGACGTGGGTCGAGGCGAATCCGTTCGACCAGGGTGTCGGTTGGGCCGGTGAGCCGTGGTCGCAGCCAGAGATGGAAGTGACGGATGAGCTCGTCCGGGAAGCGGCCGCGCAGTCAGACGTGGCCCTCATCTTCATCGGCCGTACGGCGGGGGAAGACCGAGACAACACGGCCGACCCGGGCAGCTATTTGTTGACGGACATCGAGCAGGCGTTGATCGAGAAAGTGTCCAAACAATTCGCGAAAACGGCCGTCGTTTTGAACGTCGGCAATATCATCGACATGGACTGGGCGCACCAACCGAGCGCAATCCTTTATACGTGGCAGGGTGGAATGGAAGGTGGGACCGGGCTCGTCGACGTCTTGACGGGTGCTGTCACGCCATCTGGTAAGTTGACCGATACGATTGCCAAATCGATTGAGGACTACCCATCGACGAAAAACTTCGGACATGCGGACAAGGGCATCTATCAAGAAGACATCTACGTCGGGTACCGCTATTTCGAGACGTTCGCCAAAGATTCGGTGCTCTATCCGTTTGGCTTTGGCTTATCGTATACGACGTTCACGACCGACGTCGCGACGGCGAGCGAACAGGATGGCGTGATCACGGTGACCGTCGATGTGACGAACACAGGCGCCGTTGAAGGAAAAGAAGTTGTCCAGCTGTACGTCGAGAAGCCACAAGGCACGCTCGGCAACCCGGCTCGTTCACTCGTCGCCTTCGATAAGACGGACACACTCGCACCGGGGGAACGGACGACGCTCACACTCAGCGTCCCAGTCACGGACTTCGCGAGCTATGACGATAACGGCGCGACAGGGCACGTATCAAGCTTCGTTCTCGAGGCCGGGACATACGAGCTTCACCTCGGGACGGACGTCCGCACGGCGCGACCTGTATTTACGTATAATGTAGATTCGCTTCAAGTCATTGAAACGCTCAGTGAAAACATGGCCCCGGTCACTCCGTTCGACCGCATCAAGCCGGTCGTCGGTGAGAATGACTATTTGGTCGAATACGTGCCGACGCCGCTCCGTGCGGTCGATGTCGAGGCACGCTATCTCGCCGAACGTCCGCTCTCGCGCGACTACGTCGGTGACAACGGCTTAACACTGAAGGACGTTTACGCCGGCAAGGCCGTACTCGAGACGTTCCTCGATCAGTTGACGGATGAAGACCTCGCCTGCATCGTCCGTGGACAAGGGATGAACTCGCCGCGCGTGACACCGGGAACGGCCGCCGCGTTCGGTGGGGTATCGGATCGCTTGAACGACCTCGGCATCCCAGCAGCATGTTGCGCGGACGGCCCGTCCGGCATCCGGATGGACATCGGGACGAAGGCATTCGCCCTTCCGAACGGGACGCTCCTCGCTTCGACGTTCAACGTCGAATTGGTGGAAGACCTGTTCGAGATGACCGGACTCGAGATGCGGAAAAATCGTGTCGATACGCTCCTCGGACCTGGGATGAACATCCACCGCAACCCGCTGAACGGCCGGAACTTCGAGTACTTCTCGGAAGACCCCCACGTAACCGGTAAGATGGCGATCGCTCAATTGAATGGGATGCATCGCGTCGGCGTGACGGGAACGCTCAAACACTTCAGCGCCAACAACCAAGAGGCGCACCGTCACGATATCGACTCGATCGTTTCGGAGCGGGCGCTGCGTGAGATTTACTTGAAAGGGTTCGAGATGGCTGTCAAAGAAGGCAAGGCGACATCAATCATGACGACGTATGGCGCCGTCAACGGCGTCTGGACGGCTGGACTCTATGACCAAAACACACGTATCCTCCGGGACGAGTGGGGCTTTGACGGCATCGTCATGACCGACTGGTGGGCGAAAGTGAACCACCATGAAGACGAGCCGGCGAACCGTCAGAACACGGCGGCGATGGTCCAGTCGCAGAACGACTTGTATATGGTCGTCGACCGTCCGGACACGAACTCGTTCGATGACAACACGGGCGCGGCTCTCGCGGCCGGGTCGCTCACGCGCGGTGAATTGCTCCGTAGTGCGGCGAACATCTGTCGTTTCGTTTTGCAGTCACCGGCGATGGAGCGCGAGCTCGGCATTCACGACGGGACGGTCGAGGTGATCGGGCTCGACGAGGAAGCCGGACAAGCCATCGACTTTGATGTGGCGTATCGCCATCTCGAAAACGGGGAGAGCGTCAGCCTGAGTGACGCCGACACGTCGACGGGGAACACGCACGTCTTTGCCGTCTCAGTCGATGAAACGGGCACATACGACGTGACGATCACGGCGAAGTCGGACGCAGGCGAACTCGCCCAGATGCCGGTCACGTTGTTCGCCAACAACATCCCGGGCCCGACGTTCACGTTCAACGGCACGGACGGGGAATGGGTGACGCAGACGAAGCAAGTGTTCTTCTTGAACCAACACAACTATTTGCAGCTCTACTTCGCGCTCGGCGGTCTCGACGTGAAAGACATCACGTTCACGCTCGTCGACTCGTTCAGCATGAAAAACGGCTGATGAGCCCGATCGCTTCATCGTATACGTCTGGCCGCCTTTCACACATCACGAGCTATTCTGTATAATGAAGTCAACATCTTGTGATTGGAAAGGGGGGCGCATATACGTGGAAAATCGTTTGAGATTTTCTAAGTCTTCAATCACTCATGCAAAGCCAGTTGTCACAAAGGCGATCATTTGCATGGGGCAGAACGGTTAATTTGATCGCAATCTAGTCTTTTACAACAATGGCTTTGCTTCCTTATTGTCGGATTTTTTATAAGGAGCGAGCAGAGATGAAGTACGTAAATGCGCAACAGATTCTTCCAGAGAAGTTGCTTCAGGAAGTTCAACGATACGTCCAAGGGGAGACACTTTACGTTCCCCGGACCGGTCAAGACAAGAAGCGCTGGGGAACGGTCAGTGGTGGGAAACAGCTGCTTGAAAAACGGAATGAAGCGATTCGAACATCCTTTGCGAAGGGGACTCGGGTCGAGCAGTTGGCCGCTGACTATCATTTAGCGGTCACGACCATTCGGAAAATCGTCTACTCTTCACAGTAACTAGCGGTACAGCGCATTTTTTGCGACTGTACCGTTTTTGTATAGAACAGTTCTAATTCAAAGTCGGTACAATCGGGTCGTCCAAAATCCTTTACACTGAAAGGAGTCAGGATTGAGAAAGGATGACTGAATATGCAAGAGCGTTTTATTGAGAACCACCAATTTAATTTCATTCGAGAGCAAGTCGAGACGATTCGAGATAGTCGAAAGAAAAGTTTACCGTCTTCCGTGTTACAAGCCGTCATCGATTTGGCAAATGCCAAAATTGCTTTTCTGTTTCCTGAAGCGACACCAGCTCGGCTTGCCATGTTGGACGTATCAAAGTTACAAACTGACGAAGCCTATGATGGGTTTATAGATGAGTTAAGACCTCACGTCCGGTCGTTTCCGCAAGTGTCGGTACAGCAAGTGAAAAAAATGTTTCCCAAACAGAAAAAACTGAGACTTCCAGACCGAGATGATCTCAATGTGAATCGGATATCTTATATGAGCTGGAACGACCTGCGCTCCAATCGGAAATATATCGTTTGCGAGAAGGACCATCAGCTCATGGGAATCGAGCTTAAGGCAAGCTCGAATGCGAAGAAAAATATTTGCGCCTTCTGTAACCAGTTGGCAGAAGTCTCGTATTGTGTCACCATCACAAAAGCGAAACAAGCGAAAAATCCTGACTATTATAAAGCGATTGGGACGTATATTTGTACAGACAGTGCCTCATGCAACGAGAACATGACGAATCTTGACGCCTTGATGACGTTCGTCGAAACGGCGTTAAAAGAGTAAACAGAGAATCGACCATGCGTCGATTCTTTTTTGTGGAGCTTAAAACCAAGCGCATTTTGTTGTCTTTACAAAACCTATACAGGATTGACTCGGTGTTGAAAAAGCTTCTTAACAAATTTCCTTTAGTCTACAAAAGTCTAGAAACGCAATACATATTCGGGAGGGACTAAGGAAATGAAGAAATCGATGAAAAAAGTGATTCCATTGGCGGTCGCGTCGACACTTGCACTTGGTGGGCTGATCGGGATGCAACAACAGGAGACCGAGGTACAAGCGAAAGACGGCAAGAACGGCAAGGCAAAAAACGTCATCTTTATGATTGGGGACGGGATGGGCGTACCATATACGACGGCACTCCGTTACATGAACGACACGGAAGGCGTGGACATGCCACAGACGGCGTTCGATCCGCATTTGGTCGGACTACAGTCGACGTATCCTGAAGATGAAGAAGAGAACGTGACAGACTCGGCGGCAGCGGCCACCGCGATGAGCGCCGGTGTCAAAACGTATAACAATGCCATCGCGGTCGATAACGATAAGACGGATGTGAAAACCGTCCTCGAGCAGGCAAAAGAGAACGGCATGTCGACCGGGATCGTCGCCACGTCTGAAATCACGCATGCGACACCGGCCTCGTACGGTGCCCACGAAGAAGAGCGCAAGAGTGAGAACGCCATCGCTAACGATTATTATGATGATTTAATCAATGGGGAACATAAAATTGACGTCATGCTAGGCGGTGGGACCGACTTCTTCGAACGCTCGGACCGCAATATCGCGAAACAGTTTCAACAAGATGGATATAGCTATGTAACATCGGCAGAAGAGATGAAGCAGGACAAGAATGAACAAGTGCTCGGCTTGTTCGCCGAGGTCGGTCTCGATAAGATGATTGACCGCGATGACACCCAACCAAGTCTCGCCGATATGACGACGTCGGCGCTCGACCGGTTGAAAGATGACCGCGACGGTTTCTTCTTGATGGTAGAAGGCAGTCAAATCGACTGGGCCGGTCATGACAACGATGTCGTCGGCGCGATGAGTGAAATGAAAGACTTCGAGAACGCATTCAAAGTCGTTGAAGACTTTGCGAAAGAAAACGGGGAGACGTTGGTCATCGTCACGGCCGACCATTCGACCGGCGGCTTCTCGATCGGATCAGACGGGAACTATAACTGGGACCCGGCTGCGATTCAAGCTGCAAAGCGGACACCGGACTTCATGGCAAAACAGATTGAAGCAGGAAAAGATGTGGAAACCGTCTTGAACGAATGGATCGACCTTGAGCTGACGGATGCTGAAATCAAATCGGTCCAGCAAGCTGCCGAAACGAAAGACGTGACGAAGATTGACAATGCGATTGAAAAAATCTTCGACGTCCGCTCAGGAACGGGTTGGACGACGGACGGTCACACTGGGGACGATGTGCCGGTCTATGCGTACGGTCCTCAAAAAGAGCAGTTCACGGGCATGATCGATAACACGGATCAAGCACAGCGTATTTTTGAGTTGTTGGAGAACCGTGGGAAAATCAAAAAATAAGAACGGATTTACAGACTGCGCGGTAGGTTGCTGCGTAGTCTTTTTGTTTGAATTCAGGTTGCATCTAGCGCCTTGACTGCGTGTCGTAATGTTTCCACTTCTTCGTTGTTCCAGCCAAATCGATCCACGGCATTGATGAACTGACGTGTCGCTTTGATGAGGGCATCTTTCAATTCCTCAAGCGATACAGTCCCCATAGGCGTCTTAGCATGACCATCTTCTAAAAAGGTGAGCTCAACTCCTGTGGCGGTCACCTTTGTAGCGGCTATCCGGATCGGGCCGTCCATGAATTGAAACGAGTATGTCTCATGCAATGGGGCGAATAAGAGGGCGCGGGCATTAGGAATCCACCAGTTCAAGACGACGGCGACGAAATCAGACCATCCTTGTCCCGGGAAATAAGCATAAGCATCGATGACAAAGGCAATATTGCCGATGATATGTGTCTCATAAGTTAAAGAGTCGAGATCCACTTCGATTGAAACTTGACTGTTCATAAAAACTCCTCTCAACGATCAGCACAGAAAAATACAATGAACTGAACCATAGTTGGGTAAATACTCGTATATATGGTATCACGACCAAATCGGAGGGATGACGATGAACACGCTCTACATGAAACAAAAGGTTTTCAGCCTGCGCGGACGTTTCACCATCAAGGATGCGGATGAGAACGATTTGTATTTCGTCGAAGGGAGCTTCATGAAGCTTCCGAAGTCGTTTACCATCTCGGACAAAGACGGCCATGAGATTACGACAATCACGAAAAAGACGTTCAGTTTCTTGCCGAAGTTCTATGTCGACGTCGAAGGCCAAGAGACGGTCACGATTTCGAAAGAGTTTACGTTATTCAAACCGCGTTATACGATTGATGCGGCCGGAATCGATGTGCAAGGCAACTGGTGGGACATGGACTTCCAAGTGATGCAGAACGGCCAAGTCATCGGCAGCGTCCAAAAGAAATGGTTGTCATGGGGTGACAGTTACGAGATTCAAGTGATGGACGAGACGATGGAGCATATGCTCATCTCAATCGTCGTCGCCATCGATTGTGCGAAGTCAGACCAAGCCGCAGGTGCTAGCGCGGCGACATAAAGGGGATGGAACGATGGAGTTTTGGGATGTGTATGATGTGGACCGCAAGAAGACCGGGCGGACGTGGCAGCGGGGCAACCGTCTCGAGAACGGCGATTATCATCTCGTCATCCACGTCTGCATTTTCAACAAGGACGGACAGATGTTGATTCAGCAGCGCCAACCGTTCAAAGACGGTTGGGCGAACATGTGGGACATCACCGTCGGTGGCAGCGCCACGGTCGGTGATACGAGCCAACAGGCGGCGATGCGCGAGCTCGAAGAAGAGATCGGGCTGAAAATCGATTTATCCCACACAAGGCCTCATTTGACGGTCAACTTTGACGAGGGGTTCGATGATATCTATCTTGTCGAGGCAGAAGTCGACCTCGACGAGTTGACGTTACAGGAATCAGAAGTGCAGGCCGTAAAGTGGGCGGATGAGGCGACGATTCTCGACATGATCCGTTCAGGTGAATTCATCCCGTATCACGAACCGATGATTCCATTGTTGTTCGCGATGCGAGGCCAGTGGGGAGGAATCAATCATGTGGCAGCAGTACACTTGGATCAATGAACCTAATGAAGTGAGCGCAGGTGAGAGCCTGACGTTCCAGACAGCACCAGACACCGACTTTTGGCGAAACACCCACTACGGATTCAACCGGATGACGGCGCACGCGTTGGTGACGGCCGTTTCGGCCGAGCGGTTCACGTGCCGGGCGACGATTGAGATGGGGCCGAGCCATACATATGACCAGGCCGGGATCCTGCTGTACGTTAACGACGACCATTGGCTCAAGACGTCCGTTGAATATATCCCGGACGGACCGTCACACCTCGGGGCCGTCGTCACATCCTTTGGCTATTCGGATTGGTCGACGCGTGATTTCCCGAACAAGGATATTCACGGACGGTTGACGTTCGAACTTGTCTATACAGATGGAGATGTTGAGGTGTTCTTCGAATACGAGGATGGTACGCGTGAACAGTTGCGGATTGCACATCTCCATGACGTGTCGACGTTACGCGTCGGACCGTACGCTTGCAGTCCCGATACGGAGGCGCCTGGATTCAAAGTCACGATTTCAGATTGGACAGTTACGGAAGCATCGACTTGAGTCATCGGTCGATGCTTTTTTATGTCATTTTCATTTCACTTCAAGAAAATGGTTGAATCGAAGCATGGAAAAAATTTATAATGCAATTAACGAAAGCGCTTTCGGAAAGCGTTTTCAATTTATACGTCACTAGAAGAGGCAAGGTCGATCGCGTCGTCCCTGCCTTCATTCATGCCAAAGGAGGAAATGTAATGAAGAAATGGGTCGCACTTGCACTCGGAACCGGTCTTGTCTTGTCAGCCGCACAAGGCGCATCTGCCGAAAAACCGGAGAAAAAAGACAACACGAAATGGAAGCTCGTCTGGTCGGATGAGTTCAACCAATCAAAAATTGACCAAACGAAGTGGAATTTTGACACGGGGAACTGGTTGAAGGACCAAGACGGTACGCCGGTCACACCGGGTTGGGGAAACAATGAGAAGCAATTTTACACGGACAAAAACGAAAACGCTTTCGTAAAAAACGGGAACCTCGTCATCCGTGCAAAAAAAGAACAAGTGACAGACGAACTAGGGTCATACGATTACACGTCGGCGAAGTTGACGACCAAAGGCAAGTTCAGTCAAACGTATGGCCGCTATGAGATGCGGGCGAAGCTCCCAACTGGCAAAGGGCTATGGCCGGCATTCTGGATGCTGCCAGAACAGGACCGCTACGGTGCCTGGGCCGCGTCTGGTGAAATCGACATCATGGAATCATGGGGCAGTCAGCCGGATAAGGTCGCCGGAACGATCCATTACGGCGAGAACTGGCCGAACAATAAATATACGGGTAAAGACTATCACTTTGAAGAAGGCGACGGCATCGACAAATGGCATACATATGCGGTCGAGTGGGAACCCGGCGAGTTGCGCTGGTACGTCGATGGGGAATTGTACCAGACTCAAAACGATTGGTACTCGAAAGGCTTGAACCAAGCGACAAAATACAGCTATCCGGCACCGTTCGATCAAAACTTCTATTTGATTATGAACTTGGCCGTCGGCGGCTGGTTTGATGGAGACGTCGATGCGACGACACCATTCCCGGCCGAGATGAAAGTCGATTATGTCCGCGTCTTCGATTTGAAAAACCGCGACTATCGCGAAGCGGTCGAACCGGTGTATACGGATGAAACAATCGTGCTTCCGGACGGAGCGAAACAACCGACTGAAGACGGCAATCTCGTCTACGATCAAGATTACACTGAGCCAATCACGACCGTGACGAACGGTTCGCAGGCGCTCGACCCTGTGAATTGGAACTATTTGGCGTTACCCGATTTTGGTGGGGCCGGATCCATCGACGTGATTGAGCAAGCAGGTTCACGCTTCGCGGATATCTCGATCACGCAAGCCGGCAGTCAGCCTTACTCGCACCAATTGATTCAAAACGTGTCACTCGGCAAAGGCGGTCACTATAAAGTGACGTTCGATGCGAGTGCCGACTCGGCCCGTTCGATTGCTGTCAAAGTCGGCGGCGGACCAGACCGCGGTTACGCCAAGTATTCGGATGAAGGCTCGTTCGATTTGACGACCGACGTCCAGACGTACTCGATGACGTTCGACATGACGGAAGACACAGATCTCGCGGCACGCCTCGAGTTCAACGTCGGACTCAGCACGGCAGGCGTTCAAATCGGGAACGTCCGCGTCGAACAGACACCGCGTGAAGCACTCGACCCGAATGCGACGAAACCGGCGCTCGGAGACGGGAACCACGTCTATAACGGCACGTTCGACCAAGGGGCGATGGACCGGTTGACGTACTGGCAGTTCGACCCAGGCGCGACGAAAGGGACAGGCACAGTTGACGAGGAAGCCCGTCATTTTGAATTCGTCACGAACAAGAAAAAAGGCCAACCGGCAACACTCGTCCAAAACGGCATTCAATTGACGGAAGGCCGTGAGTACGTGCTCCGCTTCAACGCCAAGTCAGAACGCATCAAATCGCTTCAAGTCGGCTTGAACGGATTGGACGGAGACGCGTATCTCCCGCTCCAAGACGTGTCGTTGACACGTAAGTTCAAAGCAATCGAGATTCCATTCACGATGGGACAAGAGACGGACTTGTTGAGCCAACTCCAATTTGTCCTCGGCTCTGCCAAAGGCACAATCACACTCGATGATGTGCAATTATTCGATGTGACACCGATTGAGGTCGATCCTTCACCGCTCAAGAACGGTTCGTTCACAGAAGGGTTGACGCATTGGGGCTCGTACGTCCACTTTGACGCCCAAGCGGCGGTCGAAGCGGTGAACGAGGCGGCTCAGTTGTCAATCACGCAAGAAGGACAAGAGCCATGGAGCGTGCTCATGGAGCAAGGCGGCCTCGAGTTGCATGCAGGTCAAACGTACGTCGTACGCTTTGATGCCAAATCGACAGTAGCCCGCAACATGGAAGTGACGATCGAGAACGCGGCATATACGCGTTACTTGAGCGAAATCGTCCAAGTCACTCCTGAGACGAACACATATGAGTTCGAGTTTGTTATGGGCCAGACGGACATGACAGCAATGAAATTCTTGCTCGGCCGCACGGACGGCTCGCCGCTCGGCGCGCACGATGTGACGATTGACAACGTCAGCGTGACCGTAAAATAATCGAAAATAAGAGCGCCTCGCATGCATGCGAGACGCTTTTTTTGCGTTTAAGACTCTCGTTTTCGACTGATCAGCCGTGCTGTACGCATCAAGGACGGGAGTAACTTCCGTCGCTTGCGGATGGCCAAATATCTGGCTTCCCACGTCGGTTTGAACTTGTGTTTGAACTGACGGAGTCCACTGAACGGATAGATGTAACTGATGTTCTCGAAGATGTCAGCCGCAATTCGCTCCGGCCAGTACGCGAACGGTTGCTCACCGACCGAGGCGAGCGGTGCCATGCCGAGACCGACATGGGCGTAGTCATTGGCCCGAGCCCACTCGATCACATGTAGAATCAGCACTTCGATCGATCCGGGCAGGGCGTCACCGTGAGAGCGCATCAAATCGATGGAGACAGTGTCACTACCGCGGAGCAACGTGATGAAGGCGACGACTTGTCCCGTCTCGTCACGAAGCAGGGCGACCGGATAGTGGGACAAGGCCTGCTCGTTGAAAAAGCCGAGCGAGAACCCTTTCTCACTTCGATTACCGAGCCAATCATCCGAGATGCCGCGCAATGACGCAATCAGCTCGGAAGACGGGTCCATGACGATGTCGGCCGTGTAGCCCCGCTTCGTGAATTGATTATGGAGCGAGCGCATGTTGGCGCGCTTTTTACCAGTGAGCGAAAACGTGGCGACGTCGACCGTCGCCTCTTCACCGAGTTTGAAGAACGTGAAACCGGCGTCGTGCAGGCGCGGCATCCAGTCCGGGGTGACTTGATAAAAGAGCGGGATATAGCCGAGCCGGTCCGTCTCTTCGATAAAGGCGAGCAACAGGTGTGATGCGGCGTCTCGCGCTCCTTGCACATCCCCGAGGACGATGGCATGATTGCCGGATTTAGCAAACAAGAGACATGCCTCGTCGTTTGGCCCATAGTAGACGAGCTTGTCGTTCATATAGGCCAAATCGAACGCGCTCGTCGTCGCATGCGTAGCTTGAAACGCCGCGAAGCGGGACGGTTCGAACGACGTGCCGAGCTTCGGACGTTTCAGCCGGTTGAACAGCGTGAAGATGCCAATCAACAGCAGTCCGGACAAGACGACGGCGGCGAGGCTCAACCCGGCGGCAGCTTCCGGGTCGAAGAAAATCGTGTCGGTCTGACTGAACGACTGCAGCAGGAACGCATGCGTACCGACGTAGATGCCGACATAGGCGACGTTGCGGACGAAGCGGCTGACGGTCACGATGGAGCGATAGCGTTTGTGTTGGGTCCGGGTCAACCAGACGAACAAGGCGAACCCACCGACGACGAACGCTTCAAACAGATTGGAGCCGCGCGCGATGACACCGATACTGGCAATGAAAACAGCGACCCCGACGAGCCAGAGCACACGCTTCGTCCGAATGTACATCCCGAACGTGGTCAGTAGCGTCAACAGACCGGCCGTGAACAGCGCGAGCGTGCCGACCCACTGTAACCAGAGGGCGGTCGAATAGAGCGGTGACACGCTTGGTAACAGCGTCTGGAACCACAAGACGAGGCTCGTCATCAATGCGATCAGGCTTCCGGCGAGCCGTCCGGTCTTAGCGAGTGTGCGCGACACGATGCGCCAGACGACGGTCCCGATCTCATAGGACGACCCGATGATCGGTTTATACTCGATCTGTTTGACGACCTGGTCCCCGAAGACGAGGGCCGCCAAGAACAGGCCGATCATGAACGGGACGATGAAGTAGACGAAGCGATAGATGATCAAAGAAGATAAGACGATCTCTTGGTCGATGCCGAGCTGGGTCATCCCGACGAGGTATAATAGATCAAACGAACCGACACCACCCGGGACGAGCGAGACGACCCCGACGATGGTCGCGACGATGAAGACGCCCATCATGGCCGCGAGCGGTGCTTCGCCTCCGAGCAAATGCAGGGCATACAAGGCGACGAGTCCGGCGGTTACCCATTCGGCGAGCGACGTCGCGATATAGCCGAGCAATGTCGACCAATCTAAGTTCGACCGCTTCCGCGTCACATAGATATAGAGCGGTAGGACGGCGAGTGTCGCGAGGAGCACGGGCCAAATCCACTGTTTTGTTTCGGTGAGCGCGCTAGCCGGGAAGAGCCCGAGCAGCACGCCTGCGGCAAGCAACGACAAGCCGCTGATGAGCGTCGGGGTCATCCAACCGATGGCTCGAAGCAAACGCTTCGTGTCCGTATATGGACGATACAGCGACGTCCGGAGCGCGATGCCGATGACGCCGCCAAACCCGATCATGCCGTTCATCGCGTTAGTGATCCATGCCGCGCGAAGCAGCTTCGAGAGTGGGATATGGACGTCGAGCGAGCGCAGTAAAAAGTAGTCGTATCCGGTCATCGTCAAGACGGCGACGAGTCCGAGTCCAATCAAGGCGATTTGTTCGAAGCCCGTCAACGCCTCTAACGTTTGAAACGCCGCGGCGAGCGACAGGTTTTGGAGCTCCTGACCGCTCTGATAAAGAATCAATCCAATCAATAGGAATGGAAGCAACCATTTCAGTTGTTTCCAGGAAAATCGCTTTTGCATCGTATGTACTCCTTCTGACTTGATTAGCTAAAGTGTACTCAATCGAGTCGCGTAATCATAGTACGAGTCAAAGGGGGAGACGGATTCAAAATCAATGAGATTCTTGAATCGTGGGAATGTAGACTGTAAACGCAAGAAATAGGACGAGTGAACGAAAATCAATCTGATACAGTGGAAACAAAGGGGGTGGACTGAGATGCTGACGTTTGAAGAGAAGTGGGAGAAAGTGCTCGCCTGTGACGCGGCGTATGACGGACAGTTCTATACCGCGGTCAAGACGACCGGGATTTACTGTCGGCCCTCGTGCCGCTCGCGAAAGCCGAAGCGGGAGAATGTCGATTTCTATGAGACGAAAGCGGAAGCGGAGTCGTCCGGCTTTCGGCCGTGCAAACGATGTCAGCCCGAGGTCGACCGTAGTCCGGCGAGCGCGCTCGTCCATGATGTGACGGCGTTCGTGCTCACGCATTACAAACGGCCGCTCAAGCTCGAGGAGATTGCCGAGCATGTCAACTTGAGCCCGTTCTATGTCGAGCGGACGTTCACCCAAGCGACGGGCGAGACGCCGCGCCGTCTGCTCGAAAAGGTTCGCATCGACAAGGCGGCCCATCTTTTGCGGACGACGGACATGAGCAATCTCGCCATCTGTTATGAGGTCGGCTTTCAAACCCCATCCAACTTTTATCGCGTCTTCCGACGGCTAAAGGGATGTTCACCGAGCATGTATCGAAAGGGGGAAGCCGATGAGCCGCTCATCGTTCGAGATTCACGTCACCGCTCCGTTTGATTTTCAGCAATGTCTGCTATTTTTACGACGCTCAAACGATGAAGTGATGCATGTGGCCCGCGAAACGTCCGTCTCAAAGCTGTTCGATGTGGACGGACGATTGCTGCTAGGGGATATCATGGAGACGGCTCACGGCCTCGTCATCGCGTTCCCGGAAGACGACATCACGAGCTCGGAACAGAAACACGTGGAGCGCTACGTCCGCGACTGGTTCGACCTCGACCAAGACGTCGCGGCGTTCGTACGGATGGCCGAGACGGATGAACTGTTGCGTCCGCTCGTCCGAGAGTACGAGGGGCTGCGCCTGATCGGGTTCCCGGACTTGTTCGAGGCGCTCGCGTGGGCCGTCATCGGTCAACAGATCACGCTGTCGTTCGCCTATACGTTGAAACGACGGTTCGTCGAGCAATATGGACCATCCCGTGAAGTGGACGGCGTGACGTACTGGGCTTTCCCGACCCCAGAGACGATCGCGCTGCTCGATCCGAGTGAACTGAGACAGCTCCAATTCAGCACCCGGAAAGCAGAATATATCATCGGCATCGCCCAGGAGATGACGGACGGACGATTGTCGAAACAGCAGTTACGCAACAAGTCACCCGACGTGATGCATGAACGTTTGCTGAGCTTGCGCGGTGTCGGGGAGTGGACGGCCGCGTATGTCCGGATGAAGTGTTTCCAAGATCCGACGGCGTTCCCGGCTGCGGACGCTGGTCTGCATCAGGCGTTGAAGCATCATCTCGGGCGAAGCGACAAGTTGACAGCAGACGAAGTGAGACAGTACGGGGAACGCTTTGCCGGATGGGAGGCGTACGCCACATTCTATCTATGGAGGTCATTGTATGGAGACGTATAGACTGGACTATGTGAGTCCAATTGGCATTCTAGAGATTGTCGGGACAGAGACGGCCATCCGCTCCATCCTGTTCGTCGAACGCGATGATGTCCGCTTTGAAGCGGAGGAGATGACGCCGGACGTGTTGACTACGTGCCACCGAGAAATCGAGGAGTATTTCAACGGACGTCGCCAATCGTTCACGTTCCCGTTTGAAGTCGAGGGGACGGTGTTTCAACAGGAAGTGTGGCAGGCGCTGGTCATGATTCCATACGCCGAGACGACCTCGTATCGCGAACTGGCCGTGACACTCGGCCGGGACCGCGCCGTGCGGGCCGTCGGCAGTGCCAACGGGCGCAACCGGTTGAGCATCGTCCTCCCGTGCCATCGCGTCATCGGATCGAACGGGACGTTGACTGGCTATGCGGGCGGCCTCTGGCGAAAGGAATGGCTGCTTCGACACGAGCAAGCCAACGCATATTCAGGCCTGGTAAAAAAACATCTACCCTTCCATATCTGATACAATGGAGAAGTCCTATCGTGACGTCTGAATCGACGTAGTGGTCTAGGACGATTCTCGTCACTCAGGAGCAATTTTTGGAGGGTACCATGATAAAATTACTAGCAGATTCAACTTGCGATTTATCCGATGAGATTTTAGCAAAATATGAGATTGGCGTCGCGCCGCTCATCATTACGATTGACAACAAGTCGTATGAGGACCGTGTCGACATCCAGCCCGATGAGTTTTACGGAATGTTGGAAGCGCTACCGGAATTCCCGACGACGGGGATGCCGAGCCCAGCGACATTTATGAAGCTGATGGAAGAGGCCGTCGAGAGCGGACATGACGAGATTCTATGCATCTGTATGTCGAGCGGGACGAGCGGGTCGTATCAATCGGCCGTGCTCGGAAAAGAATATTTCGAAGAGGCACATCCTGATTCGACGGTGAAAATTCATATCGTCGACTCTCGTTCGATGAGCCACGGCAGCGGCTGGTTGTTAATGAAGAGCGCCCAGATGCGTGAAGCCGGGGCGACGTTCGAGGAGCTCGTTGACTTCAACGAGAAGTATAAGCTGAAAGTGAAGCACTTCTTGTCGGTCGACGACTTGGACCATTTGATTAAAAGCGGCCGCATCTCGAATGCTAGCGCCATCATCGGCAAGCTGTTGATGGTCAAACCGATCATGAGCATGAAGAATGGCAAAGGGGCCATTGTCGCCAAAGAGCGCGGAACTCGTAAAGTGCTCAAGCACTATACGGACGAGTTCATCAAACGTTGCGACAAGGACATCACCAATTTTGTCATCATCGGCTATACGTCGGATCAAAAGATTGCTGAGAACTTGAAGGCGAAGATTCAAGCTGAATCCGATTTCAAGGGCGAGATTTACCTCATGCAGATGGGCGTCTCGGTCGGGACGCACGTCGGCCTTGGGGCCATCTCGATGTTCTTTGTGGAGAAATAAAACGTAAGCCGTCTCAATTAAGAGGCGGCTTTTTCTGTGGATAACGTTATCTACAGGCAGGGACGGTCCAGACGCGTTCCACGGACCAAGAGTTATCCACAATGTCGAGGCGATAGACGTCGGGATTGCTAAGTGTACGCCACGTGTCGAAGTCGAAGCGGTTATCCACATGTTGAAGAAGTAGCGCAAGCAGGTTGCCGTGTGTCACGAGGACGGTCGTGCCGTTTACGTCGTCGAGTGAAGTGATGACGCTCAAAATCCGGTGCGTCGCATCTTGACCTGACTCGGCACCTGGCACACGGAACGAGGCATCGGTGAACGAATGACGGAGCAACTCGAACCAATCGTCGCGCGGCTCAAGCGAGAGGATGCGTTCGCGCAACTTCGGCTCCGTCTCGATGGTCAGCTGTTTGGACGTGGCGAGTGGTGCAATCGAGGCGATGGCTCGCGTATAGTCGCTCGAGATGATGCGGTCGACGGGAATGTCTCGAAAGAAGTCAGCGAGGGCGAGTGCTTGTTGTTCGCCGGCTTCAGTGAGTGGGGCGTCCGGCTCTTGGCCAGTCGCCGAGCAATGACGGATGAGATAGAACGTAGACATAAAGTTCCTCCTTGATCATTTTTATGCAGAAGATAATAATGAAATATATGTAAAATAAAATACTGGTATTGAAATTATTTGAATTTAGTATAAATCATGTTGGAGGTACATATGACTCATTTTACAGAACAACTCAAAAATTCGTTAGAAAAGGGGTTCATTGATAAGCATCATCATCACGTGAGTCCATTTAAACCTGAGTTATTAATGAATGAAAAACATAAACGACAAGATGTACTCACTTCGCTTCTAGACGAACTAAAGGGATGCCAATCTTTCTTATTCTCTGTTGCGTTTATTACGGAAGCTGGCTTAGCTACGTTAAAATCTACGCTTTCCGACTTACATGACAAAGGTATCCGTGGAAAAATCATGACCTCAACGTACCAATACTTTAATCAACCTAAAGTCTTTAAAGAACTATTAAAACTGAAGAATGTAGATATTCGCATTTCAGAAGTTGAGGCATTCCACTCTAAGGGATACATTTTTCAACACGAAGAGTACTACTCATTAATTGTTGGAAGCTCTAATTTGACGTCTGGAGCGTTAAAGACAAATTACGAGTGGAATCTGAAGTTGACCTCTCACGAGAATGGAGAAATTGTCGGACACTTCCTCGATCAGTTTGAAGAAATGTGGAGTGTTTCAGTTCCATTGACACTTGAATGGATTTCAGCTTACGAACGTTCGTATCGTCCAGTCTTCGGAGAACGTGTAGCTGAATTTCCAGACTCGTATGGAGTAAATCGATTAAAAGAAGCGTTACAGGTAGAACCTAATTCGATGCAACTAGCAGCTTTAAATGGAATCGAGGCCGTTCGTGCGCATGGAAATACAAGAGCGCTCGTCGTATCAGCGACGGGCACGGGAAAAACATATTTAGCCGCTTTTGATGTTCGTCGCTATCGACCGAAGCGAATGCTATTCGTAGTGCATCGCGAACAGATTTTGCAAAAAGCAAAGAATGATTTTCATCGAGTCATTGGTGGTGATGAAAGTGATTTTGGTATCCTGTCAGGTTCGAGCCGAGCAATGGGGGCTAGGTATGTCTTTGCAACGATCCAAACAATTTCTAAACAAGAAACATTAGATCAGTTTGACCGAGACGCATTTGACTACGTATTGATTGATGAGAGTCACCGAGCAGGAGCGGTTACATATCAACGAATTATAGAACATTTCACACCACAATTTTTATTAGGAATGACAGCAACTCCTGAACGTTCAGACGGATATGATTTATTTAAGTTGTTTAATTACAACATTGCATATGAGATTCGGTTACAAGAAGCGCTTGAAGAGGACATGTTGTGTCCTTTCCACTATTTTGGAGTGACAGATCTTGAAGTGAGTGGAAATCAAGTTGAGTTTGATGTATTCACTCAGCTCGTGTCAGAGGAGCGTGTAGAACGGATTATCGAGAAGATTGATTACTATGGTTTTTCTGGAGAGCGTTTATGTGGTTTGATGTTCTGTAGTTCAAAACGAGAAGCGAAACGACTTTCTGAGGAATTGAATCATCGAGGTTTTAGAACATGTGCTTTAACGGGAGATGATTCGCAAGAAAAGAGACGAGTTGAAGTGACTAATTTGGAAGAGGGTCGTCTAGATTACATTTTAACAGTTGATATATTCAACGAAGGTATTGATATTCCAAGCATTAATCAAGTCGTCATGTTGCGACAGACAGAATCAAGTATTATTTTTATTCAACAACTAGGACGGGGATTAAGAAAACACAGCTCAAAACAATACGTGACCGTTATCGATTTCATTGCTAACTATAAAAATAACTATTTGATTCCAATCGCTTTATCCGGAGACCGCTCTCAAAATAAAGATTCGATTCGGAGAAAAGTGATCGATCGTAGCTATATTTCTGGTACGTCGACTATTAATTTTGAAGCCATCGCAAAAGAGCGAATTTACGAATCGATTAATCAAGCAAAACTAACGGACTTAAAAGTGTTAAAAGAGGCTTATCACAATTTGAAAAACCGTTTAGGCCGACCTCCGATGCTAAGTGATTTTGTTGAACATTATTTAATGGATCCAATTGTTATTGGAACAAAGAAGGGTCATTACGGTGCCTTTTTGAATATAGTGGAGCCTGATCTCCCTGATCTTCCTTCCATTCATTCGAAAGTTCTGTTGATGGTGACCCAAGAGTTATTATCAGGAAAACGAGTACATGAGGCATTGTTAATGCAACTTCTGTTGGAGCAGGAAAGTTTGAACAAACAAGATTTTATTAATCGCTTGCGTGAGCAGGGCATCCGAAGTGATAAAGCTACCATTCACTCTTTAGAAAACGTATTATCACTAAACTTCTTTAAAGATGCTGATCGATTGAAGTATGGAGGACACGCCTTAATTTCTTGGGAAGGTGAGGTGTATAGATTCTCATCTCATATGCACTCTTTATTAAAAGATGAATGGTTCACTCAGCTGTTTAAAGATGTATTAACAGCTTCCTTAGCTAGAGGTCAACGATACGATCAAACAAAACCATTAACCCGACTTGAAAAGTACACGAGGAAAGATGCTTGCCGCCTATTAAATTGGGATAAAGAAGAACAATCGACGATGTATGGCTACAAAATAAAACATCAAACTTGTCCGATTTTTGTCACATACCATAAGGGTGAAGACGTTGAAGCTAGCGTCAATTATGGAGACTCCTTTATTAATCCAGAAGTGTTTCATTGGTATACGAGAAGCAGAAGAACGACAAAATCGGAAGAAGTACGTAAAATCATTGAAGCACAGGAAAGAGAAATCGATATTCATCTCTTTGTGAAAAAGGATGATGATGAAGGCGGAGATTTCTACTATTTGGGGGAAGTCAAACCGGATCGCGAATCTGTTCAAGATACGACAATGCTGAATCAAGACGGACAGGAATTGTCTGTTGTTACGATGAACTTACTCCTCCAAGAACGTGTCGATCAACAAATTTACGACTACTTACACGAACAAACACATTAATAAAAGCCGAGACGTGAGGGTTACACGTTCTCGGCTTTTGTCTTTTGATTAATGACATCGTTGACAGCAGGAATATCTGCTGGGGCCCACAATAGGGAATGTAAATTGTCGCGTTTCAACCAAATTAATGCATCGTGTTCTGTCGCGATAGGTGTTCCAGATTTCAACTCGGCACGTAATGAAATCAATTGAATGATGAACGTTTCATATTCGTGGACATGTTCATTAATCACTTCGTGTGCCGTGATTTCACAAGCTAATTCTTCAGAAATCTCACGTTCAAGTGCTTCTTGCAAATTCTCACCGTCTTCAACTTTTCCACCAGGGAACTCCCACATGTTTGGGATCAACATATTTGTTGAGCGAAGGGCGCAAAGGATTTCTTGATTTTCATTTTCAATCACTGCTGCAACTACTTTTACTTTCTTTTTCATCATAGCAACCTCATTCTCTTCAGTATTCGTTGCACTCATCATAACATCTCTAGTGACTGAGAGTTGTCTAAGGGAGAAACTCTAAAAGTTTTCCGTACTTAACCCTTATCAAACATCACAAAAGCGTTATAATCAATATAACAATTATAAACGGGGCGAGTCGGCGAATGGGGATTTACCGAATCGTCTCATACACAAATCCAGGGGAGAAGGATGGGGTTTTCATGAGCAGTGTTCAAAAGAGAACAGACGTCATTTTGATTGGTGCAGGCATCATGAGTGCGACGCTCGGGTCGCTCTTTCAAGAGCTCGTACCAGAGTGGGAAGTCAAAGTGTTTGAGAAGCTCGAAAGTGCAGGGGAAGAGAGTTCGAACGAATGGAATAACGCCGGGACGGGACATGCCGCCCTCTGTGAGTTGAACTATACGACCGAGAAGCCGGATGGCACGCTCGATATCTCGAAAGCGATCAACGTCAACGAGCAGTTCCAAATCTCGCGTCAGTTTTGGGCGCATCTCGTCAATAAAGGCTTGATTCAAAACCCGGAAGCGTTCATCCGTTCGATTCCACATATGAGCATGGTCCAAGGCGAGAAAGATGTCGACTTCTTGAAGAAACGTTTGGAAGCGCTAACAAATAATCCGTTGTTTGAAGGAATGGTTTTATCGGATGACCCGGAACAACTCCGTGACTGGATGCCGATTGTCATGGAAGGTCGTTCCGTCGATGAGCCGATCGCGGCGACGAAAATCGATTCAGGTACCGACGTCAACTTCGGTGCGCTCACACGGATGCTGTTTGATCATTTGACCGGCCAAGGTGTCGAAGTCAATTACAAGCATAGCGTCGAGGACGTCAAACGGTTGGCGAACGGGCTGTGGGAAGTGAAGGTAAAGGATATTCAGGCGAACACAATCGAGACGCACACGGCGCCATTCCTGTTTATCGGCGGCGGTGGCGGCAGCCTGCCGCTCCTTCAAAAGACAGGCATCCCGGAGTCGAAGCATATCGGCGGATTCCCAGTAAGCGGTCTGTTCCTCGTCTGTAAGAACCGTGACGTCATCGAACAGCACCATGCGAAAGTATATGGCAAAGCGAAAGTCGGCGCACCGCCGATGTCGGTGCCGCACCTCGATACGCGCTTCATCGAAGGACGCAAAGAATTGTTGTTCGGACCGTTCGCCGGCTTTACGCCGAAGTTCTTGAAGACAGGCTCGAACCTCGACCTCATCCAATCGGTCAAACCGTACAACGTCGTGACGATGCTCGCGGCCGGGGCGAAAGAGATGCCGCTCACAAAATATTTGATTGAACAGGTGCTCTTGTCGCATGACAAACGGATGGACGAGCTCCGCGAATTCATCCCGACCGCGAAGAACGAGGAGTGGGAAATCGTCGTCGCCGGACAACGAGTCCAAGTCATTAAAGACACGCCGGATGGCAAAGGGACGCTCCAGTTCGGGACGGAAGTCGTCAGCGCCGAAGACGGATCGGTCGCAGCGCTGCTCGGTGCGTCACCGGGAGCCTCGACGGCCGTGCACGTCATGTTAAAAGTGCTCGAGCAGTGTTTCCCGAACCGGATGCCGGAATGGGAACCGAAAATCAAAGAGATGGTGCCGTCTTATGGCGTCTCACTCTCCGATCACCCGGAATTGTTCAAGACGATTCACGAATCGACAGCGATGGCGCTCGGCTTGAAAGAAAAAGGCGTCGTCCACAATTAAGCGAGTTCAGGCGAGGATATGAAAATATTCTCGCTTTTTCTTTTTGATTTTTGCATAAAAAAAAGACCTCTTCGCACGGAAGGGGCCAATCAAGTAGTGGCGACAGGTTCTTCGCTCAAATAAGCAGCAATTTGTTGATCGATAATTTCTTCCGACAATTCAAGCGCGAGCGAAAGTTCTTTCACGAGGATCGTTTTAGCGTTCTCTAGAATCTTACGGTCCTGTTCATATAACTTTTTGTTCAACAAGATAGCTTCGCTTTGGCGGCGAGCAAGCGTGTTGATGACTTGAGCGATGTCGTGACGGTTACCCGAGTGTACGACGTTCAAGAATTCGCGATTGCGGTTGTTCGGATGGGGATTCCATTCGACACCCGGCGAGCGGAACGATTCGAGGATCTCTTTTGCTTCTTTCGCTTCAAGGAGCGTCAACATCATCACTTTATCACTATCGACGGGGATACTGATTTGCAACTTCTGTGCGTTGTTGATGGGATGGAGCGTATAGTACGACTTCGTCTCACCCGCGACCGTCATGTCGGAAATGTCGTCAATGCGGCAAACTCCGTGGGTCGAATAGATGATTAAATCACCAGTTTTGAACAAATCGATCACCTCTTCCTTTCATCAAGTATAGTAGTTCATGACACGAAATGTCAACTCGGTTGACATTTGAGGTGAGATATGAGACAAAAAAATCCCTCCCAATCGTTAGGAGAGATTACAAATTCCAGTCGGCCTTCAACAACATTTTCAGTTGACGGAACGCGTCGTCACCGAGTGATTCGGCGATTTTTTGTTCGAGTTCAGCTTTCAGTGCCTCGTTCTGTTCGTAGCAACGGACCCCGAGTTCGGTCAATGCGATACATTTGTCTTTTCGGCTCGTCGGATGATCGGTCACCGTGACGAGTTCTTTCATCTTCAAGTTCTTGATGAGCTTATGAATCGCTTGGCGGGAGATGTGGACGTTGCGTGTCACTTCGGCAATGGTCGGCTTCGTCTTATAGATGCGGGCGAGCACGTACCATTCGGAGTTGGAGATGTAGATATCGTGTTGCTCGTTCCAAGCCCGTTCGCTGATGCGACGGATTTGGTCGTGACGCTCGCTTAGGAGATCGAGGAGTCGTGTCGTCGGTTCTGTTGGAGTCAAATTGGTCACTCCTATTCGTTTTTGTCGTTCCTAACTATACAAAAGCCGATGTGTCGCGTCAATGCGCAAACGAGATCGTCATCCTCCAATAAGATTTACTGATTTAGGGAACAGAAAAACAGAGGAGGGACTTTCATGCCGACACGTACTGACTTGTTTCAACGCTATAAACAACATATTCTCGAACTGCCCGACCTGGAGGAAGCGACACTGAAGAGTGAACCGTTCTTACTCGAGGAGGACCCGAACAAGCAACTTACAATCTATTACGCTCCGTTCGAATACATCAATCCGAACGCCAAAGTCGTCATCGCAGGGATTACGCCAGGACTGTATCAAATGCGGCAATCATTCGAGGCCATCCGCGATTTGGCGGACGCGCCCGACGAGGAAGCGCTCCGAGCCGTCAAGCAACGGGGCAGTTTCTCGGGACCGATCCGCAAGAACTTGGTGACGATGCTCGACGACTTGGAGTTGCATCGTCACCTCGGTCTCCCGACGACGCTCGACTTATTTGGCGAGGCGAACCATCTTGTGCAGAACACGGCGGTGTTGCCCTATCCCGTCTTCTATAAAGGGAAGAACTACAACGGGTCGAGTCCAGACATGTTGAAGACGGACTTGTTCCGGTCTTATGTCGAAGGCAGCTTCGCCGACGAGATGGCCGTCCTCGAGGATGCGCTCATCTTGCCGATGGGCATCAACGTCCGTCGGGCCGTCGAGACGCTCGTCGACAAGGGCATCATCGCGCCGGAGCGCGTCGTGAGCGGATTCCCCCATCCATCAGGGGGGAACGGCCATCGGCATCGCATCTTTGCCGAGAACCGTGAATCGATGCGCCGTCATATCGCCGACCATTTCAAACAGCATCCGCTGAAGTGAGCCGTCACCGTGCGGTTCTTTTTTTTGTGAAGCACCTCACCTGACAAGTTTTCTTTAGTTCGCTAAAATGGGGTACGAGGTTGACCCAGTTTTCCCATGAGAGAAAGGAACCGTCTATGATCACGTTAACGAATGTCAGCAAACAGTTCGGCCGCGACGTAGCCGTCCGTGACGTCTCGCTTCAAATCGAGCGGGGTGAGGTATATGGCATCATCGGCGCGAGCGGGGCCGGTAAGTCGACGTTGCTCCGGTTGATGAACCTGCTCGAGACACCGGATACAGGGCAAGTCACGATCGATGGCGATGAGTTGACGGGCCTGTCGAGTCGACAACTACGCGAGAAGCGGCACGTCATCGGCATGATTTTCCAACAGTTTAATCTCGTCGCGAACAAGACCGTCTATGACAACGTGGCCGCCTCGTTGAAGCTGGCCGGTCGACCGCGGGCGACGCATGAGGCTCGGGTGCTCGAGTGCTTGCGTTTCGTCGGGCTCGAGTCGTTCAAAGATAAATACCCAGCACAGCTCAGCGGCGGGCAGAAACAGCGCGTCGCCATCGCGCGGGCGCTCGCGAACGAACCGCACGTCTTGTTATGCGATGAGCCGACGTCGTCGCTCGACCCGAACACGACGGCCGAAGTGCTCGGCGTGTTGAAGTCGATTAACGAGCGACTTGGCGTCACCATCGTCATCGTGACGCATGAGATGGACGTCATCAAACAAGTGTGTGACCGCGTGACCGTCATGACGGACGGTTCGGTGTATGAGACGATTGACGTCATTCCGAGCGGGGTCGCAGATATCGATGACAATCCGTCCTGGTTCGTCAATCAACTGAAAAAGGCAGGTGAACCACATGCCTGAGGTGCTCCTGCAATACCAAACCGAGATTTGGCGTTCGATCGGGGAGACGTTCATCATGGTCGGCGTTTCGATTCTCGCGGCCGTCCTCCTTGGTTTGCCGCTCGGGACGTGGCTCTACTTGTCCCGGAAAGGGCAGCTGCTCGAGAATCGGGCCGTCTTCTCCGTGCTCAACTTGGTCGTCAATATCGTCCGCTCGTTCCCGTTCCTACTACTCGTCGTGTTTTTGATTCCATTTACGCGGCTCATCATCGGAACGGCCATCGGGACGGCGGCGGCAACCGTGCCGCTCGCCATTATCGCCATCGCCCATTACTCGCGACTCGTCGAACAGTCACTCCTTGACGTACCGCGTGGCGTCGTCGAGGCGGCCGTGTCGATGGGGGCGTCCATTAAAGACGTCATCTTCAAGTTCCTATACGTCGAGGCCCGTTCCGGTCTCGTCCTCGGGCTGACGACGTCAATCATCAGCTTCATCTCGTACTCGACCATCATGGGGGTGGTCGGGGGCGGTGGCATCGGTGACTTTGCCATCCGTTATGGCTATCAACAATTTAAGACGGAGCTGATGATGTATATGATTTTAATCATGCTCGTCTTCGTCCAGATGATTCAGTTCACCGGTACGACGGTGGCCCGGCTCATCGACAAACGCTAATTACCTACAGAAAGAAGGAAAACCAATGAAAAAATTAATGGCGCTTTTCGCCTCACTCACACTCGTCCTCGCGGCGTGTGGGAACGATTCCGAAACGAACACGACGGAAGCCCCGTCAAACGAGCCGCAGACGCTCAAAGTCGCATCGCTTATCCCACCGATGACGGATATGCTTGAAATCGCGAAAGAGCAACTCGCAGAAGACAACATCGAGCTCGAAATCGTCGTCCTCGGTGACAACGTCCAACCGAACACAGCGCTCGCAGCAAAAGAAGTCGACGCGAACTTCTTCCAACACGTCCCGTACATGGAAGAGTTCAACCGCAGCAATGACGCTAACCTCGTCCCAATCGAACCGATTTACTTCGCCAACTACGGTGTCTACTCGAAAGAGTATGACAACATGAACGACATCCCGGAAGGCGCGACAATCGCCATCGCGAACGACGTGTCGAACATCGACCGCTCGCTCTCATTGCTCGCGCAACACGATGTGATTAAGCTCGGTGAGAAGAACGGGTCGTATTACACGCAAGCCGATATCACAGAAAACCCGAAGAACCTCAAGTTCGAGGAAGTCGATTTGCTCATGCTCGCGCGTGCGTACGAGGACGTCGATGCGGTCCTCATGACGCCGGCCTATGCGGCGCCACTCGGCTTGACGCCGAAGAGCGATGCCCTCTTGACGGAAGGTGTCGAGAACGACTTCGCCATCACACTCGTGGCCCGTGAAGACAACAAAGATGAAGAAGCCATCCAGAAACTCGGCGAAGCACTCACAAGTGACGAAGTCCGTGCGTTCTTGGAAGAAAATTACGAAGAAACGGCGATTCCGGCGTTTTAATGAAAAAAGATTGAGCCCACGCGGCTCAATCTTTTTTAGTATTCCTCGTATTCTGTCGGGTCTTGATTATCGATGCGGCCGTCTTGCTTCGTCAGGGCGTTGAGCGTCTCCATCTCGTCCTCGGTCAATTCGAAGTTGAAGACGTCGAGGTTCTCTTTTTGGTGCAACTCGCTCGACGAACGCGGGAGCGGGATGACACCTAGTTGGACGTGCCAACGCAGAATGACTTGGGACACGGTCTTGCCTTTTTGTCTTGCTAGTTCCGCGATCGTCTCGTCATGCGTGACAGTCCGGGCTCGGCTCAACGGACTCCATGCCTCAGTGATGATGCCGCGCTCTTTGTCAGCTTGACGCTGTTCCACTTGGGAGAAGTATGGGTGGAGCTCGATTTGGTTGATGACCGGTGTCTCACCCGTCTCCTCAATCAAACGGTCGAGGTGCTCAGGCATAAAGTTCGAGACGCCGATGGAGCGGATCCACCCGTTCTCTTTCGCTTGGATGAGTGCGCGCCACGCCTCCACGTATTTGTCTTGTTTCGGGTTGGGCCAATGCAACAGGAACAAGTCCCAATAGTCGAGGTTCGCCCGGTAGAGCGACTCACGAATCATCTCGAGCGCATCGTCGTAGTCGAAGTATTGGGCGCGAAGCTTCGACGTCAAAAACAGCTGCTCGCGCGGGATACCGGATTGGCGGACGGCTTCCCCGACGGCACCTTCATTGTCATAGCGAATTGCCGAATCGATGAGACGATAGCCGTTGCGGATAGCGCTCGTGATGGCGTCGACGCCCGGTTCACCTCGTAAATAAACGGTGCCGAGCCCGATTGCCGGAATCTCGTAGCCGTCATGTAGTTTGATGGTTGGGATGTTCATGAAATGCCTCCTCATTCAAAATCCGTTCTCTTGTCCGATATTCCACTTTCCCGGGGAATCAAACGTTTGAATCGGTCGGAGTTAATTAAAATGGAGTTGCCTATTTTCCTGTTTTTGGGGTAATTGGCATGAGGTGATGGGGATGAAGTGGTGGTGGATGTTCGGGATATTGGCCATTGGAGGAATGATGTTCGTCAATGAGGCTTGGTATGGAAACTCGGCGGCGTTTGGAACGGCGATCAGTATGATTATCGTGGCGTTGATTGGCCTAAAGAGTTTAGAAAACCGATATCGGATAAGAATGGGAGTCATCTTTTCATTATTGATTGCTGAAGCGATTTACTTTGGGTTGCCGAGTTATTCAGTCGCCGAGGCGGAACATACTTTGAAAAGAGAACACAAGAACGTGACATATGTGAATGATCTCGGTGTATCGGACAGGGGATGGAACCCATTTCGACCGAATCGCGTCTACTTGTTTGAAATCGATTCTGGAGACAGGATCTTGTTTCTACCAGACTCGGGAGAAATTATAAAAACGCGTCCTCCAATGTGAGGACGCGTTTCCTATTAGTTGCGAATCATATAATCGAAAGCACCGAGTGCGGCCGTCGCACCAGATCCCATCGAGATGATGATTTGTTTGTAGGCGCTGTTCGTGCAGTCACCTGCTGCGAAAACACCTGGGACGTTCGTCGCGCCGTGACGGTCGACGACGATCTCACCAAAGTTGTTGCGTTCGACCGAGTCGAGCCAGTCCGTGTTCGGGACGAGGCCGATTTGGACGAAGACGCCTTCGAGTTCGACGTGATGCGTCTCGTTCGTCTCACGTGACAAGTACGAGATGCCGTTCACTTTGTCCCTACCCGTGATTTCTGTCGTCTGAGCGTTCGTGACGACGGTCACGTTCGGGAGGCTGTGGAGACGGTCTTGAAGCACTTGGTCGGCTTTGAGTTCGGCAGCGAACTCGAGCACCGTCACGTGTTTGACGATTCCAGCGAGGTCGATGGCTGCTTCAATTCCAGAGTTACCGCCACCGATGACCGCGACGCGCTTGCCTTCGAAGAGCGGGCCATCACAGTGCGGGCAGTAGGCGACACCTTTGTTTTTGAACTCGGCTTCACCTGGGACGTTGACGTTGCGCCAGCGTGCACCAGTCGAAAGGATGACACTCTTACTCTTCAAGACGGCACCGTTCTCAAGTTCGACTTCGACGAGGTCTTTCTTCTCGAGGCGCTTCGCGCGCTGGAGGTTCATGACGTCGATGCCGTATTCTTTCACGTGCTCTTCCAAGCTCGCGACGAGTTTCGGGCCTTCCGTGTAAGAGGTGCCGATGAAGTTCTCAATCCCCATCGTGTCCATCACTTGACCACCAAAGCGTTCCGCGACGATACCAGTCCGGATGCCTTTACGAGCCGCGTAAACCGCTGCGCTCGCACCAGCTGGGCCGCCACCGATGACAAGAACGTCATACGGTTCTTTGTTTTCAAATGCCGAAGCGTCAGGACCAGTTCCGAGTTTCGCCAAAATCTCTTCAAGTGACATGCGTCCGTTGCCGAACGCCTCGCCGTTCAAGAAGACGGTCGGGACAGCCATGATTTCTTTCGCTTCCACTTCTGCCTTGAACGCACCACCGTCGATCATCGTGTGTGAGATGTTCGGGTTGAGGACGCTCATGACGTTGAGTGCCTGGACGACGTCCGGGCAGTTATGGCAGCTGAGGCTGATATAAGATTCGAAGTGGTACGTGCCTTGAATGTTTTGAATCTGTTTGATCGCATCCGCGTCCACTTTCGGCGCCCGGCCGCTCACTTGGAGCAACGCGAGGACGAGTGACGTGAACTCGTGACCGAGCGGGATTCCTGCGAAGACGATTCCTGTCTCTTCAGACGGACGGCTCACGCTGAAGCTCGGTGTGCGTTCGAGCGTGACGTTCTCGACCGAGATGCGTGACGACATGCTCGCGAGTTCGTTCACGAGGTCGAGCATCTCTTTTGAGACCGCGTCGTCTCCAGCGCTGACACGGAGGACGACATCGCCCTCCATGAGCTGGAGATATTGGTCCAACTGTTGTTTAATATCTGCTTCTAACATGAAATCCGCTCCTTACAACTTGCCGACGAGGTCGAGGCTTGGGCGAAGTGTTGCAGATCCTTCTTCCCATTTAGCCGGGCAAACTTCGCCTGGGTTGTTGCGGACGTATTGTGCCGCTTTGACTTTGTTGACGAGTGTGCTCGCGTCACGGCCGATGCCGCCTGCGTTGATTTCTACTGTTTGGATGACGCCGTCTGGGTCGATGATGAACGTACCGCGGTCAGCAAGGCCATCTTCTTCGTTCAAGACGTCGAAGTTACGTGAGATTGTGTGTGATGGGTCACCAATCATGATGTACTCGATTTTGCCGATTTTCTCAGACGTTTCGTGCCATGCTTTGTGCGTGAAGTGTGTGTCAGTCGATACTGAGTAGACTTCGACGCCGAGGTTTTTAAGTGTTGCGTATTCGTTTTGAAGGTCTTCAAGTTCAGTCGGGCAGACGAATGTGAAGTCAGCTGGGTAGAAGCAAACGACGCTCCATTGACCTTTGAAGTCGTTGTCTGATACTTCGAGGAATTCACCTGTTTGGAATGCTTGTGCTTTGAAAGGTAAGATTTCTTTGCCGATTAATGACATGGGATATGTCCTCCTTGGTTTTTTACTCTAGTGGGATTCTACCTCTACTAGAATAATTATAATGTAATACTAACTTCATATAACCCGCCAAAAATGTCAAGGCGTTTGCATGTCTGGTAAAATGTTGATGTATCAACGTTAAACGGATAAATCGCTTGATGAAAGGAAAGAAAACGATTACAAAATAAATGTGATTTTGTTTTCAATAACCTATGCAAAAAAAATAAAACCTTACTCATAGATATAGATTTGCTGAAGAAATGTGTATTTTGCAATACAAATGTGCACAATAATGCAACGAAAAGTACAGAACTTTGCCAGCTGGGTTTTAGTGTTTCGACAACGCATGCG
>NZ_JACSLO010000012.1:0-80345 GCF_018618195.1 Exiguobacterium sp. s7
AGACGATGAGGTAGATAGGTCATGGGTGGAAGCACGGCGACGTGTGGAGCTGAATGATACTAATCGGTCGAGGCTTTGATCTAGTCTAATGGTTTGTATGAATTGATGAGTCTTCAGTTTTGAGAGAACGATCTCTCTTGTCTGGTGGCGATGGCGAAGTGGTCACACCCGTTCCCATGCCGAACACGGAAGTTAAGCACTTCAGCGCCGAAAGTAGTTGGGGGTCTCCCCCTGTGAGGATAGGACGTCGCCAGGCAAACGGTGGTTCTGGAGCATTCGCTCAAGGGCCGCCGCTTTTTTTATTTATATCGCGATTCAAATGAAAGAGAGGAAGAACAGATGGCCAAAAAAATCAAAGTATACGTCGAGCCAAACGAGACAATCGATGAGTGTTTAAATCGAATTGCTCAAATGGGGTATCGCCCGGTACGTAGGATTGAGAAGCCTGTCTTTGAACAAACGGGAACCAAAGACGAACCTGTACATTCCCATCAGTCGATTTTATTTGAGTGCGTTGCTCTCAAACCATAATGCCAAACCGTCACGAATGAGTGGCGGTTTTTTTGTGTTTTAATGAACCTAAAGACGAACGATAAATATTCAGACAATTAAATTGTTCGCCGTTTGTTGACATGTTTTGAATGAACAAGGTACGATAGGCGTGTGAGTTAAGAACAAATTAAATAGTGCTCCATATAATCGCGAGGAAATGGCTCGCAAGTTTCTACCTGATCGCCGACTCTGATCAGACTATGGGGTATAGTCGACATTTTTTTGTCGTGGTCTATACCCTAAACTGGTTATTCGGTTTAGGGATTTCTTTTTTTAAGGGGGACATTTAAGTGAAGGCAACAGTAGGTGTGATCATGGGTAGTTCTTCCGATTGGGAAACAATGAGCCATGCTTGTGAAATCCTTGAAGAGTTGAGTATTCCATATGAAAAACAAGTTGTCTCGGCGCATCGGACGCCGGACTTAATGTTCGACTACGCTGAGGAAGCTCGGGCAAGGGGCATACAGGTCATTATCGCAGGAGCGGGAGGCGCAGCTCACTTACCAGGTATGGTCGCTGCAAAGACCACATTACCCGTCATCGGGGTACCAGTACAATCGAAGGCGTTAAACGGACTTGATTCATTGCTCTCGATTGTTCAAATGCCTGCAGGTGTACCGGTCGCAACCGTCGCCATCGGTCGAGCTGGGGCGACGAACGCAGGTCTTCTCGCGGCGCAAATCTTGAGCCTCCAATCTTCTGAATTGATTGAACGTCTCGAGGTTTACCGCCAAGTGAAACGAGATATGGCACTCAAAGCGACAGAGGAGCTGATTTGATGAGAATCGGAATTTTAGGCGGAGGCCAGCTAGGTCGGATGATGTCACTCAGCGCGAGTGCTATGGGATACGAAACGCTAAGTCTTGATCCAAACCCAAACGCACCGGCCGCTCAAGTCGCGCCAAGCATCGTGGCTACATTTGACGACGTAACAGCAGCTCGCGAACTCGCTCAGCGTTCAGACGTCATCACATATGAATTCGAAAATATCGATACAGCGATGATTGAGGCTATCGCTGACAAGTGTCCGCAAGGGATGGATGTCTTAAAGGCGACACAGCATCGGCTCTATGAGAAGCAAATGATTGAAGGTGCGGGCCTTCACGTCGCTCCATATGTTCCAGTTCGTTCCCTCCGAGACGTCACTCGAGCAAGAGACGTGTTAGGCCTCCCATTCGTCATCAAGACGTGCCGATTCGGATATGACGGAAAAGGTCAAACGGTCTTGCGGACGGAGCAAGATGTTCGCACATTTACGGATCAGTTCGAAGAGACGGAGTACGTGGCCGAAGCTTGGCTGCCTTTTAAAAAAGAAATTTCGGTCATCGTAACGAGAGGGGCTCACGCGACGACAACGTTCCCGATCAGCGAGAACATTCATCATCAAAATATTTTACACTTATCGATAGTGCCAGCCCGAGTAGAACAAGACATTTTGGAAGAGGCTCGGCATTTGGCCCTTCAACTCGCTGACCACATCGGATTGATTGGAACGCTTGCGGTTGAACTGTTCATCATGGAAGATGGTTCCTTGTATGTGAATGAACTTGCTCCTCGTCCCCACAATTCAGGGCATTACACGATTGACGCCTGTGAGACGTCCCAGTTCGAGCAACATGTACGGGCAATCACTGGTATGAAGCTCGGCCGGACGACACTCCACACCCCGGTCGTGATGGTTAACCTGTTAGGCGAACATATGGATGAGCTGAATCCGCAAACGTTACCGTCGAATGTTAAACTACATTTGTATGGAAAAGAAGAAGCGAAGACTGGTCGGAAGATGGGGCACTTGAACGTGCTCGCCGATTCCGTCGAAGAAGCGCTTCAGACCATCGAACAATTGGCAATCTGGAAGGAGACCGTTTTATGATTTCACGTTATACCCGTCCCGAGATGGCGGCGATTTGGACAGACCAAAACAAATTTGAGGCATGGCTTCAAGTAGAACTTTACGCATGTGAGGCGTGGAGCGAGCTAGGCGTCATTCCAAAAGAAGATGTCGCGGTCCTGTGGGACAAAGCATCGTTTGATGTCGAACGCATCTTGGAGATCGAGCAAGAGACGCGCCATGACGTCATCGCCTTCACGCGTGCCGTCTCAGAGACGCTTGGAGAAGAGAAGAAGTGGGTGCATTACGGACTGACTTCGACAGACGTCGTCGATACGGCCTTATCGTACTTGATTAAGCAAGCAAACGATATTTTAGAAGCTGACATCGACCGCTTCATCGACATCCTCGCTGAGAAAGCGAAAGCACATAAGTATGACATCATGATGGGCCGTACACACGGTGTTCACGCAGAACCGACGACGTTCGGATTGAAACTCGCCCTTTGGTACGAAGAGATGAAGCGCAACAAGAAGCGGTTCATGGCAGCCCGTGAGACGATTGAGTTCGGCAAGATGAGTGGTGCGGTCGGCACGTTCGCAAACATCGATCCGTTCATCGAGTCGTATGTATGTGACAAATTAGGGATTCAAGCGGCACCAATTTCGACGCAGACGTTACAACGTGACCGTCACGCCGAGTACATGTCGACACTTGCTTTAATCGCTACATCGATCGAGAAGATGGCGACAGAGATTCGCGGCCTCCAAAAGACAGAGACACGTGAGGTCGAAGAATTCTTCGCCAAAGGTCAGAAAGGGTCGTCAGCGATGCCGCATAAACGTAACCCGATCGGTTCAGAGAACATGACCGGCCTGGCCCGTGTCATTCGCGGTCATATGGTGACGGCGTATGAGAACGTCCCACTCTGGCATGAACGTGACATCTCACACTCTTCAGCCGAACGGATCATTCTTCCGGATGCGACGAGTCTCCTCAACTACATGTTGAACCGCTTTGGCAATATCGTGAAGAACTTGACGGTCTTCCCGGACAATATGCGTCGGAACATGGATCGGACGTTTGGCATCATCTTCTCCCAACGCATCTTGCTCGCCTTGATCGAAAAAGGATGGTCGCGCGAAGCGGCGTATGACGCCGTTCAACCGAAGGCGATGCAGGCGTGGGAAGAAGAGACGATGTTCCGCACTTTGATTGAACGAGACGCCGAGATGGGCGCGCTCTTTACGAGTGACGAGCTCGACGACCTATTCGACCCGAGCCATCACGTGCGCCGTGTCGATATCATTTTTGAACGCTGTGGTTTGTGATCGTTGAGGGGCGTCATGCCCCTCTCACTTTTAAGGGGGACGATACAGATGGAAGCAATTTACGAAGGTAAGGCAAAAGCGTTATTCGAGACAGAAGAACAGGGTGTGCTCCGCGTCTATTATAAAGACGACGCGACAGCATTTAATGGGGAGAAGAAAGAATCAATCGCCGGCAAAGGCGTGTTGAACAATGCTATCACGACGCGCTTGTTCGAACTCATGCACGATAACAAGATTCCGACGCATTTCATTAAGCGACTATCGGATCGCGAGCAGCTCGTGCGCCGTGTCGACATCATCCCGCTTGAGGTCGTCGTGCGTAACATCGCCGCCGGAAGCCTTGCGAAACGACTCGGTTGGGAAGAAGGGACACCGCTCCTGTCACCAATCGTCGAGTTCTACTATAAAGATGACGCACTCGGAGATCCACTCTTAACAGAGGACCATATCCGTTTACTGCAAGTTGCCACACACAAAGAAGTCGGAACATTGCGACAACTCGGCCTATGGGTCAACGATGTATTGCTCGATTTCTTTAATGACCATGGCATTGATTTGATCGATTTCAAACTCGAATTCGGTAAAGTCGACGGCACGATCATCCTTGCTGACGAGATTTCACCAGACACGTGCCGGCTTTGGGACAAAGAGACGAAACAAAAGCTCGATAAAGACGTTTTCCGCAGAGACCTCGGATCTCTGACAGACACATACAGCCAACTGTTAACACGCATAGGGGGAATGGACCGATGAAAAAAGTAAACGTGTACGTGACATTACGTGAAAGTGTACTCGATCCACAAGGCGTCGCCGTCAAAGGCGGACTCGAACATCTCGGTTTTGCAGGGGTAGAGTCGGTACGCATCGGGAAAGTCATCGAGCTTCAAGTCGCCGATGAGACTACCGAAGCGATGGTGCGTGACATGTGTGAGAAGTTGCTCGTCAACACGGTCATTGAGAACTATCGGATCGAGATGGGGGTACTCGCATGAAATTCGCTGTCATCGTCTTCCCGGGATCAAACTGTGACCTCGACATGTATCACGCCGTAAAAGATGTCCTCGGTGAAGAAGCGGACTATGTGTTCCATACGGAAACGTCGCTTGACGGTTACGACGGTGTGCTCCTGCCAGGCGGATTCTCATATGGGGATTACTTGCGCTGCGGTGCCATCGCCCAGTTCTCACCGATTATGAGTGAAGTCAAACGGTTCGCAGAAGAAGGGCGTCCGGTACTCGGCGTCTGCAACGGTTTCCAAGTGCTCGTCGAAGCGGGACTCCTACCGGGCGTGTTGATGCGTAACCGTGATTTGAAGTTCATGTGCAAGACGGTCGAATTGAAAGTCGAGACGAACGAGACGATGTTCACGAACGATTATGCACTCGGGGAAACGATCCAAGTCCCGATCGCGCACGGGGAAGGCAACTACTACTGTGACGAGGCGACGCTTGAGACGCTTCGTAGCAATGGGCAGATCGCCTTCACATATACCGACAACCCGAATGGATCGGTCGCGAATATTGCAGGGATCACGAACGCACAAGGCAACGTACTCGGAATGATGCCGCACCCGGAGCGAGCGGTCGAAGCATTGCTCGGCGGGGAAGACGGCAAACGATTATTCACTTCGATGGTGAAATGGGGGACTCGACATGCTACTTACAACTGAACCGACAGCAACACACATCCGTGAAGAGCGACTTTACGCCACGATGGGATTGACCGATGAGGAATACGCGCTCGTCGTCTCACTGCTCGGTCGTGAGCCGAACTACACCGAGATTGGGTTATTCTCGGTCATGTGGTCTGAACACTGTTCGTACAAAAACTCGAAGCCTGTCCTCCGGAAATTCCCGACAACCGGGAAACATGTCCTTCAAGGACCTGGGGAAGGTGCTGGCATCGTCGATATCGGCGATGGCCAGGCCGTCGCTTTCAAAATTGAGAGCCATAACCATCCGTCGGCGATTGAGCCGTACCAAGGTGCGGCGACAGGTGTCGGCGGGATTATCCGCGACATCTTCTCGATGGGCGCGCGACCGGTCGCACTCCTCAACTCGCTCCGCTTCGGAGATTTGAACGAATCACGTGTGAAACATCTCTTCGGTCATGTCGTCTCAGGCATCGCCGGGTACGGCAACTGTGTCGGTATCCCAACGGTCGGGGGGGAAGTCGCGTTCGACCCGGCCTATGCGGGTAACCCGCTCGTCAACGCGATGTGTGTCGGGCTCATCCGCCATGAAGACATTCAAAAAGGTATTGCCGAAGGCGTCGGTAACTCAGTGATGTATGTCGGAGCGACGACAGGACGCGACGGCATTCACGGAGCGACGTTCGCCTCGGAAGAACTCGGTGAGGACGCGGACGAGAAACGCCCGGCCGTCCAAGTCGGTGACCCGTTCATGGAGAAACTGTTGATTGAGGCGTGCTTGGAAGTCATCAAGCACCCGGCCCTCGTCGGCATCCAGGACATGGGGGCAGCCGGTCTCACGTCGTCTTCGGCCGAGATGGCATCGAAGGCAGGCATGGGCATCGAGATGAACCTCGACCTCGTCCCACAACGCGAGGCCGACATGACGCCTTACGAGATGATGTTGTCCGAGTCACAAGAGCGGATGCTCCTCGTCGTCAAGGCAGGACATGAAGATGAGATCGAAGCGATTGTCACGAAGTGGGGACTTCATGCGATCAAAGTCGGTGAAGTCATCGAAGACAAGGTGCTCCGCCTGCTCCATCACGGGGAAGTCGCGGCCGAAGTACCAGTCGATGCGCTCGCAGAAGACGCACCGGTCTACCATAAGCCGTCGAAAGTACCGGCGTACTATGAAACGTTCCAAGCGATGACACCAATCCAACCGATTGTCTCGGACGTCCTCTCGACATGGAAAGACGTGCTCGCCATGCCGACAATCGCTTCGAAACGCTGGGTGTATGAGCAATACGACCATATGGTCCAAACGTCGACCGTCGTCGCCCCAGGAAGTGATGCGGCCGTCATCCGCATTCGCGACACAGACAAAGCACTCGCGATGACGACGGACTGCAACGCCAAGTACGTGTACCTCGACCCACGTGTCGGTGGTGCGATTGCGGTCGCAGAGGCAGCGCGCAACATCGTCGCCAGCGGTGCCACACCACTCGCCCTCACCGACTGCTTGAACTTCGGTAGCCCGGACAAACCAGAAGGCTTCTGGCAGCTCGACCAAGCTGTCGAAGGGATGGCCGAAGCGTGCCGTGCCCTCGATACACCGGTCATCGGCGGAAACGTCTCGCTTTACAATGAGTCGAACGGGACGGCGATTTATCCGACGCCGGTCGTCGGCATGGTCGGCTTGATCGACAAGCCGGAACATATCACGACGTCGTTCGCGAAAGCAGCAGGCGACATCATCTTCCTACTCGGGGAGACGAAACCAGAATTCGGCGGTAGTGCGCTCCAAATGCTGCAAGACGGTAAAGTGAGCGGACAGGCGCCGATGCTTGACCTCGAGACAGAGAGCCGTCAGCAACAAGTATTGCTTACGGCGATTCGGGAAGGTCTTGTCACAGCGGCCCACGACGTATCGGAAGGCGGACTCGCCGCGGCACTCCCTGAGCTCGTGTTCGGCACGGGCTTCGGCGCAGATGTCACAGTCGACGCCGATCTCGTGACGACACTTTTCAGCGAATCACAGTCACGGTTCCTCGTCACAGTCGCGCCACATCAGGCTGATGCGTTCGCGAAGTTGACGAAGGCGACACGCATCGGACAGGTGACAGACACGCCACAATTGACGGTCCGTGCGAGCGACCGCCTCATCGAAATGGACGTCACGGAACTTGAACGGGTATGGGAAGGAGCTATTCCATGTTATATGACATCCGAGGCATGAACGAGGAGTGCGGGGTATTCGGGGTTTTTAATCACCACGAAGCGTCACACCTCGCCTACTACGGCCTCCACAGCCTGCAACACCGGGGACAAGAAGGGACAGGCATCGTCACGGCTAACGGCGAGCGCTTGCACGCCAAACGCGGGCTTGGCCTCGTCGCTGAAGTGTTCGACGAACCGTCGCTCGACGCATTGACCGGGCATCACGCCATCGGTCATGTCCGTTATTCGACGGCAGGCGGCAACACGCTCGAGAACGTCCAACCGCTCCACTTCAAGTCGCTTACGGGCGACTTGGCGATGGCGCATAACGGTAACCTCGTCAACGCCAACGAGTTGAAACATATGCTCGAAGCGGAAGGTGCGATTTTTCAGACGACGTCCGATACGGAAGTCGTCGCCCACTTGATTAAACGAAGCCGCGGCAACTCGATGAAAGAGCGGATTGCAGATAGCTTGGCCCGTCTCGTCGGCGCGTTCGCCTTCCTCTTCTTGACGGAAGACGCGCTCTACGTCGGCGTCGACGTTCACGGCTTGCGCCCGCTCTCGCTCGGCCAGACCGAGGATGGAGCTTACGTATTCGCCTCAGAGACATGTGCGTTTGACGTCGTGGGGGCGACGTACGTACGCGATGTCGAGCCAGGGGAACTCCTCATGATCACGCAAGACGGGATCGTGTCGGAGCGGTACAGCGAGGCATCGGTCCGCGCGATGTGTTCAATGGAATACATCTACTTCTCGCGGCCGGACTCGATCATCGATGGCGTCAACGTGCATACGGCCCGTAAGGCGATGGGGAAGAAGATGTTCGACGAGGCACCGGTCGAAGCGGACGTCGTCACCGGCGTCCCGGACTCGAGCATCTCGGCGGCCATCGGTTACGCTGAGGCGAGCGGAATCCCGTACGAGATGGGACTCATCAAAAACCGCTATGTCGGCCGGACGTTCATTCAGCCGTCGCAAGAACTACGGGAGCGCGGTGTCAAGATGAAGCTGTCAGCGCTTCGAGGCGTCGTGAACGGAAAACGGGTTATCATGGTCGACGATTCGATCGTCCGCGGTACGACGAGCAGACGCATCGTCAAGTTGCTCCGTGAAGCCGGGGCGACCGAGGTGCATGTTCGCATCACGTCACCACCAATCAAGCATCCGTGCTATTACGGTATCGATACATCATCAAAGGAAGAGTTGATTGCGGCCACCAAATCCATCGAAGAGATTAAAGAAGAGATTGGGGCCGATTCACTGGCGTTCCTCACATTGGACGGAACGGTCGAAGCGATCGACCGGCCGTTCGAAGGGAACTTGCGCGGGCAGTGTGCCGCTTGCTTCACCGGACTTTATCCAACTGAACTGGCGGAACTTGTAACAGAGACAAAAGCTTGAGGGGGACTGACGATGAGTTTAAGATATGAACAAGCGGGTGTGAATTTAGAAGCAGGCTATGAAGCAGTATCACGCATGAAGCGTCACGTTGCACGGACGATGCGTCCAGAAGTGATGACCGGGCTCGGCAGTTTTGGGGCGATGATCGACCTCGGCTCGATGCAGTTGAAACATCCGATTCTCGTCAGCGGAACGGATGGGGTCGGCACGAAACTCAAACTCGCGTTCGCGCTCGACCAACATGATACGATTGGAATTGACTGTGTGGCGATGTGTGTCAACGACTGTCTCGTCCACGGGGCCGAACCGCTTTATTTCTTAGACTATATCGCGACCGGCAAGGCAGAACCGGCCAAACTCGAGCGCATCGTCGCAGGGGTCGCCGAAGGTTGCGTCCAAGCGGGCTGTGCCCTCGTCGGAGGCGAGACGGCCGAGATGCCGGGTATGTATCCGGACGGCGAGTACGATATTGCTGGATTCGCCGTCGGTGTCGTCGAGAAGGAAGCACTCATCGATGGCCGGACAATCGAAGCGGGGGACATCGTCCTCGGACTCGCGTCATCCGGTGTTCATTCGAACGGATTCTCGCTCGTCCGCCATATCGTCGAGTCACAAGGCCTTGCCTACACTGACGAGATCGCCATGCTCGATACGACGCTCGGGAACGCCCTTTTGTTGCCGACACGCATCTATTCCGAGGCGGCGAAAGCGGCCATCGCGACGGGGCGTGTCCAAGGCATGGCCCACATCACGGGCGGCGGTTTTTACGAGAACGTGCCACGCATGTTGCCGGAAGGTCTCGGTGTCACGTTCGACGCATCGAATTGGCCGAGTCTGCCCGTGTTCGACTGGCTCGAGCAAGTCGGGCACGTCTCGAAACAAGAGATGTTCAACGTATTCAATATGGGCATCGGCTTCATGATCACGGTCCGGCCTGAAGATGTCGAAGCCGTCGAAGCCGCACTCGAACGCGCTGGAGAGACGTCGCACCGTATCGGGAAAGTTGATGCCAAACCGGGCGTCCGCATCATGGGGGTCGACCAGTGAAAAAATTTGCCATCTTCGCCTCCGGGTCCGGTAGCAACGCCGAAGCGATTTGGCAAGCCATCGACCGAGGCGACTTGTCAGGGGAATGTGTCCTGCTCGTCACGGACAAACCAGAAGCGAAAGTACTCGAGCGGGCGGATCGGTTCAACATCGCGAGCTTCTCGTTCGAACCGAAGGCATATGCGTCAAAAGCGGAATTCGAACAAGAGATTCTCGTCTTGTTACAGACACTCGGCGCCGACTATATCGTCTTGGCCGGGTATATGCGGTTGATTGGGGACGTATTGCTGTCAGCATATCCGAACCATATTATCAACATCCATCCGTCGCTCTTACCGGCGTTCCCAGGAAAAGACGCCATCGGTCAGGCGCTCGCGGCGAACGTGCCGACGAGCGGTGTCACCGTCCATTACGTCGATGCCGGGATGGATACGGGACCAATCATCGCCCAACAAGACGTCGCCATCGCAGGCTGTGATGCGGCCGAAGCGGCAAGACGCATCCAAGCGGTCGAGCATCAGCTCTATCCGCGCGTACTACAACAAGTGTTTATCCAACAGGAGGTTTTCAAGTGAGAGCATTACTGAGTGTGTCAGATAAAACAGGAATCGTCGAGCTCGCGCATGCGTTGCATGAAGCAGGCATCGAACTCATTTCGACAGGCGGGACGGAAGCGGCGCTCATCGCGGCCGGTCTTCCCGTAAAAAATATCTCGGAAGTGACATCGTTCCCAGAGATGCTCGACGGTCGCGTGAAGACGCTCCATCCGCTCGTACATGGCGGACTTCTCGGACGCCGCGATTTAGATTCGCACGTCGAACAGATGAAAGACCACGACATCGAGCCAATCGACTATGTCGTCGTCAACTTGTATCCGTTCAAAGAAACGATTGCGAAAGAGAACGCGACGTATGATGAAGCGATTGAGAATATCGATATCGGCGGACCGAGCATGCTCCGTTCGGCCGCGAAAAACCATGCCAGCGTGACGGTCGTCGTTGACCCGGCCGACTACGGTCATGTGGCCGAAGCGGTTCGTGCCGGCGGGACGACGTTCGAAACACGTCAACGTCTTGCCACAAAAGCGTTCCGTCACACGGCGGCGTATGACGCCTTGATTGCCGACTATTTAGGGCAGCAGATCGGCGAGACGTTCCCGGAACAGCTCACGGTCACGTATGAGAAAGTACAAGACCTCCGTTACGGGGAAAACCCGCACCAGCAGGCAGCGTTTTATAAGACGCCGCTCTATCACGGGATGACGCTCGCGAACGCGGAGCAGCTCCATGGAAAAGAACTCTCATATAACAATATCCAAGATACGAACGCGGCGCTCGAGGCGCTCAGTGAATTGACGGAGCCGGCAGCGGTCGTCGTCAAACATATGAACCCATGTGGTGTCGCTGTCGGACAGACAATCAGCCAAGCGTTCTCAAGAGCCCATGCGGCCGATCCGGTCTCGATTTTCGGTGGCATCGTCGCCTTGAACCGTGAAGTCGATGTGGAGACGGCAGAGGCCCTCCGTAACATCTTCCTAGAAATCATCATCGCGCCATCCTTTAGTGAGGCAGCACTTGACCGATTGAAAGAGAAAAAGAATCTTCGGTTATTGACGCTTGATATGGGCCAGATGACAGGGATGCGCTTGACAGCCGTCGCGGGCGGTCTCCTCGTACAAGATGGGGACGACGTCACACTCGATGATGCGTCATGCCAAATCGTGACCGACCGTCGCCCGACGGCGTCTGAATGGGAAGACTTGAAACTTGCGTGGCGTGTCGTTAAACACGTGAAATCAAACGCCATCGTCGTCGCCAAAGACGAGACGACGATCGGCATCGGAGCGGGACAGATGAACCGCGTCGGCGCGGCGAAAATCGCATTCGAACAAGCAGGTGAACGTGCTACGGGTGCCGCGCTCGGTAGCGATGCATTCTTCCCGATGGGGGACACGGTCGAAGCCGCAGCCGCAGCCGGGATCACGGCCATCATTCAACCAGGCGGATCAATTCGTGACGAGGAGTCGATTGAAGCGGCGAACCGTCACGGAATCACGATGGTGTTCACGTCAGTTCGACACTTCAAACATTGAGAGGAGCGATAAGATGAACGTACTCGTCATTGGACGCGGCGGGCGTGAGCACGCGCTCGCTTGGAAGTTGAGACAAGACGGACATGAGGTGTTCGTCGCTCCGGGTAATCTTAATATGGGCGACGTGACGTGTGTACCAATCGAAGAGACAGATGTCTCTGGCCTCGTCGAGTTTGCGAAGCGCGAGGCGGTTGACTGGACGATCGTTGGTCCAGAGTCGGCCCTCATGGCTGGTGTCGTCGATGTGTTTCAAGCTCAAGGACAAAAAATCTTCGGACCGACTAAGGCGGCGGCGTTGCTTGAAGGCAGTAAAGCGTTTGCGAAAGAAGTGATGCGCGAAGCCAATATCCCGACCGCAGGGTACGACACGTTCACCGACGCCGAGTCAGCGCTCCGACAGATCGATCAACTCGAAGCACCGTTCGTCGTCAAAGCGGACGGACTCGCCGCCGGTAAAGGGGTGACCGTCGCGTTCACACTTGAAGAGGCGAGAGCAGCCATCCACGACATTTTCGATACCGATAAGTTCGGGGACCAATCACGTGTCGTCATCGAAGAATTTTTGGATGGAGAAGAGTTCTCGCTCATGGCGTTCGTGTCAGGGGAGCACGTTATCCCGATGATCACGTCACAAGATCATAAGCGTGCCTATGACGGAGACGCAGGACCGAATACGGGCGGCATGGGCGCCTACAGTCCGATGCCCCACTTGGATGATGCTGTGTATCAAGAGGCGGTCGAACGTGTGCTCTTCCCGCTGGCGCGGACGATGGTCGAGCGGGGCACCCCGTTTGAAGGGTTCTTGTATGCGGGCCTCATCTTGACGGCGGATGGCCCGAAAGTGATCGAGTTCAACGCTCGATTTGGCGATCCCGAGACCGAGGTCATTCTTCCTAACTTGGCATCTCCTCTCCTCGGCGTCATCGAGGCGGTCGTGGACCAAAAACCGTATCCGATTGAATGGGTAGAAGGCTATACGATTGGAGTCGTCGTCGCGGCAGAAGGCTATCCTGATCGAGCGACGACCGGGCAGGTACTGTCAGGCTTCGGTGACTTACGAGATGATGTGCTCGTGTTCCATGCGGGGACGACCCGGGACGGGACCCACATCATCGGTAACGGAGGGCGATTGTTCGTCCTCACGTCGACGAAACCGACGTTGCTTGAAGCGAAGACGGCCGTCTATACGGCACTCGAACAACTTGATTTGCCACAGACGTTTTACCGGCGTGATATCGGAGGGCGGGCGTTGGCTCAGATTTTTTAAAGGATGGGTCAACCCGTCCTTTTTTTCATGCGAAAAGAAGGGAATCCGTACTTCCTGCTCTACAATAATGGAGTAGATTGAAGGAAGAAGGTGGTCGACGTGCGCATTCGGACGAAGCTCATGATTGCGGTGGCCGTGAATATAATTGTGTTTGTCGGTGTCATCTTTTTTGGGGTACGACCATATTTCATCGAGAAAAGCATGGAGCAAGATCGTCGAACGGTCGAGAGTCAAATCGCGAGCGTATCTGAGACGCTCGCCAATCGGAAGAGCACACTCGAGCGCACACTCATCGACTGGGCTGTCTGGAATGATACGTACACGTTCGTGCAGCGACGAAATGCCGCTTATATCCAAAGTAACATCAGTGAACAGTCGCTCGAGAACTTGAGCGTCAACGCTATCGTCTATTTGGACAACGAGGGGGAAGCTTTCTACTCGGCGTTTCGTTCGACAGCCATGTCATTGTCGAAAGCCGACCAACAAGCGATCATCCGGGCGGTTACCTCTCGCTTGACCAATCGGAGCGATGCACAGAACGGCGTATACGCCAGTGATTTTGGCCCGACGTTATATGTCAGTCATCCGATTCTACGAAGTGACAGTAGTGGACCACGCCAAGGAACGCTCATCATGCTCGAGTTCGTCGATTCGACGGTCATGGCAGATATAAGTGCCCAAACGAAGATACCATTGACGATTCAGCCGGTTCGTCGAGAAGAGACGGCCATCAAGAGCGGGACGGACGGGACCGATGTGGTGATCCCACTCGACACGGTGTTTCAGCAATCCGATTATGAAGTCGGGTTCACCGTCGCGCAAACGCACTACGAAAATACGGTCACGATGTTGCGGCTCGGCATGCTCGCGCTCGTTATCCTCGGGTTCGGTCTGTTCTTCTCTTTGTTATGGACGATTCACCGGGTCGTGATTCGGCGGCTGATGGAGATCGTGAGTGAGTTGAAGATCATCACACTCGAGCGGGACAGCCGACTCCGTCTCAGTCGGGACGCGCACAGCCACGACGAAATCGAACAGATGGCGACGAGCATGAACGAGGTGCTCGCGGCACTCGAAGATACGCGCGCCGAAGTGATCGACCGGGCGTTCCGAGACGCATTGACGCTTCTTCCGAACCGGCTCGCGCTAGAAGATTATTTCTCGACCGTGCGTGGAAAGCAGGAACGGATCGGAGTGCTCGGATTGGATTTGGATGACTTCCGACGAATCAACGACCAATACGGACATCGGACGGGTGATTCTGTTCTCATCTATCTCGCCTCACGGCTCAACTTCTATAAAGAAGACGGGTTCGTCGCTCGCATCGGTGCCGATGAGTTCATGCTCGTCCATCCGGGCTGGACACTTGACCAGCTCCAACCGGTCGCCCGGCACTTGACGAAAGACTTGAAGGACTGGGCCCATGTCAACGGTGTGAAAGGGATGGCGGCGACAATCGGCATCGATGTGTTCACCTATGCCGAGCCGCAACACACGTATGAGGTCATGATGGGGCGGCTCGACGTGGTCATTCACGAGGCGAAACTGTCAGGGAAGAACCGTGTCTTGACGTTCCAAGAAATCGAGGACGGGAGCCATTATTTACAGACGCTCGAGATGGAACGCGATTTGCGCCATGCCCTCGAACATGATGAGTTTGAACTGTATTATCAGCCGATCGTATCGCCACGGCCGTTTGCAGTACGGGGAGTCGAGGCGCTCATTCGCTGGAATCATCCGGGCAAAGGTCAGATTTCCCCAGGCCTGTTCATCCCGGTCGCCGAGCAGCTCGGCCTTATCTCGGACTTGGGACGCTGGGTGCTCGTACAGGCGGTCACGGAGATGAAGGATCATGTGGAACGACATCACTTGTTCCTTTCGATCAACGTATCGAAACGCCAAATCGCCGACGGGTCGTTTTTAGCTTCATTGGAACACGTGCTGACCGAAACGGGATTTGACCCTCATCGCCTTCATGTCGAAATCACCGAGAGTGAGGTCGGCGGGAATTTGTATGAGCTTCAGCAGTTCATTCACGCGCTCAAAGCGATCGGCGTCAAAATCTCGCTCGATGACTTTGGTGTCGGGACATCGTCGCTCTCGTTCTTGCAGTCGCTTCAACTCGATATTATTAAAATCGATCAAAACTTTGTCAAAGGGATTCCTGAGAACACGTTCGATCGGGCCTTGCTCGAAGGGTTATATCAAACGTTCCATACACTCGGTCTCGATATCGTCACGGAAGGTGTGGAGCGTCCGGAGCAGCTCGCGTTCGTGCTCGAACATAGCAGTTCGCTCATCCAAGGTTACCATTACAGCAAACCGGTTCCGCTGGCACAACTTGAGCATTACTTGAAGAAAACGGTCACGATGTATGACTGGTGAAGACACTTCCTGCGGGAGGTGTCTTTATTTGTGTGAATTTCATGTGAATTCCGTTACAATTAGCAACATAACTTGCGACCCTTTCATAGAAAAGGTAAACTTGAAACAGATGAAAGAAAACGCTTACAAAATTATTGTCTGATAATAATGGCGAGGCGATTAAGGGAGGATTGGGTTCGATGCCAACAAAACGATCGGCGCGGGCACCGTGGTCTAAAGCGATGATTCGGTCACAACTAGAAGTCGTGAGCCAAGTCAGGCCACCTTCGCTCGTATTGACGAATGCCACGTACTTGAACATGTACGTGAAGCAGTGGAAACAAGCAAATATTTGGATCGAGCATGACCGGATCGTCTATGTCGGGCCAGATGTACCGAAAGCGGCCGTCGAGACGGTGGACGTATCCGGAAAATATATCGTGCCTGGCTATATCGAGCCACATGCGCATCCATTCCAACTTTATAATCCGGCGACGCTGTCGAAGTATGCAGGCGAGCGGGGGACGACGACGCTCGTGAATGACAACATGCTTCTTTTTTTACAAAATAAGGAGCAAGCGTTTGCGCAACTCGATGCGATCCAACAGCTTCCGACGAGCACATATTGGTGGGCGCGTCTCGATACACAGACCGAGCTCGACCGGGACAGTGTCCTTGTCGATTCCGAGCGGATTCACGACTGGTTCAATCATCCGGACGTCATCATGGCCGGTGAATTGACGGCATGGCCGCGCACGTTGAAAGGCGATGACGAGATGTTGCAGTGGATGCTCGACGCGGAGACGTGCGGGATCCCGGTCGAAGGGCATTTCCCGGGTGCCTCGGCGAAGACGTTGACGAAGATGGCGCTGCTGGGTGTTCACAGCGACCATGAAGCGATGACGGCCGAAGAAGCGCTCTGCCGGCTCGAACACGGCTATACGACGACACTCCGTCATTCTTCGATTCGTCCTGACCTTCCGGGACTCATCCGTGGTCTGCTCGACGCCGGACTCGAGGCGTTCGATCATGTGATGGTCACGACGGACGGGTCGACGCCAGGATTTTATCAAGACGGGCTGCAAGACGCGCTTATCAAGATCATGATTGAGGCCGGATTGCCGCCGATTGAGGCGTACCGCATCGTGTCATTGAACGTGGCGCGACACTTTGGGCTCGATCACGTCCTCGGTTCGATTGCGCCGGGACGCATCGCCCATCTGAATATTCTTGATGCGATTGACGAGCCGCGCCCGTCCGCCGTCATCGCCAAAGGGCAATGGATTTACCGGGACGGGGCATCGTTGTTCCCAAACGAGCTCGTCGATGCGGCGCTCGCGCTCATGCCGTCGACGGACGTCGACATCGAACTGACGCCGAACGATCTGTCGTTCAGCATGCCTGTCGGGCTCGACATGGTCAACTCGGTCATCATGAAACTGTTCAAAATCTCGCACGACACTGGTCAAGACGAATTGCCGCGTGACGGGGACGAGTCGTTCCTCATGTTGCTTGATAAAGAAGGAAAGTGGCGCCTCAACACGGTGCTGAAAGGGTTTGCCAACGACTTTGGCGGGCTCGTCAGCTCGTATTCGATTAGTGGCGACTACTTGATCTTAGGGAAATGTAAACAAGACATGCTGACGGCGTTCGAACGGATGAAACAGCTCGGCGGCGGTATCGTCCTCGTCGACCGTGGTGAAATTATCGCGGAAATTCCGCTCCCGCTCTGTGGCATGACGTCGAAGGAGCCGATTGAACAGTTGATCGTCCAGGAAGAAGTGTTGCGGTCCGAACTGCTCACGCGCGGGTACAAGTTTGAAGACCCAATCTATACGCTCTTGTTCTTGGCGTCGACGCACTTGCCATATGTGCGGGCCACACCGCTCGGAATTTACGAAGTGATGAAGAAACAAATACTATTTCCGGCGATTTTACGATGAACAGTTGAGTCCGAGCCGGTCGTGCTTTAGAATGATAAAGAAGTACGATGGAGAGAGGATGCTTGCGGATGCAACTCGATAAATTACGAGGACGAGAGCTCGATCAGCTGTTTGAGGCGATTTTGAAGCTCGATACACTCGAAGATTGTTATCAACTATTTGAAGATTTAGCGACCGTGAACGAAGTGCAGGCGCTCGCCCAACGGCTAGAAGTGGCCCGCCAAATTCGTGAAGGTAGCACGTACCATAAAATTGAAGAAGCGACAGGAGCTTCGACGGCCACGATTTCCCGCGTCAAGCGTTGCTTGAACTACGGGTCAGGCGGCTATGATCTTGCCCTTGAACGTCTACAACAATCAGAAGGTGACTCGTAAGAGTCATCTTGTTTTTGATGGGAGAGGAGGGGCGAGATGCAAGACAAGTTTATGAAGCGAAATTTACAGCTGTTCTTTCGGAAGCTGACACCGGTCCAGACACTCGTGTTGATTTATAGCGCGGCGGTCGTGTTGGCCGTCATTTTGCTCGCTTTACCGATTGCGCGACAACCGGGCGTCTCAATCACGTTCACCGATCTCGTCTTTTTCGCGGTCAGCTGTGTCAGCGTTACCGGATTGACCCCGATCGTCGTGACCGATACGTTCTCGACGTTCGGATTATTTATCATCTTGTTCATCGTTCAAGTGAGCGGGGTCGGGTTGATCAGTCTTCACGTCATCATGTGGATCTTGCTTGGCAAGCGCATCGGTTTTCGCGAGCGCCAGCTGATTTTACGTGACCAAAACCAGACGTCGATGTCTGGGATCGTCAAGTACATCACCGAGATCGTCATCACCGTTATCGCGATTGAAGCGGTCGGTGCGGTGTTGCTTGGGGTCCATTACTTAAATTACTTCGATACGGCCAGCGAGGCGTTCCTGCAAGGCCTGTTCGGTTCGATCAGTGCGACGACGAACGCCGGCTTCGACATCACCGGCAGCTCGCTCGCACCATTCCGGGAAGACCCGTTCGTCATCTTCACCCAAATCGCGCTCATGACCGGCGGTGCCATCGGGTTCCCGGTCCTCGTCGAGATTCGCACGTATTTGACGAACCGAATCATTCGGAAGCGCGAGAATTTCCCGCGCCGGTTCTCACTGTTCACAAAACTGACGGTATCGACGTTCTTCATCTTGATTGCCATCGGGACCGTCGGTTTGTTCCTGTTTGAGTATGACAACGCGTTCAAAGAGTTGCCGCTCTGGCTCGCACTCTCGGACTCGTTGTTCCAGTCCGTGACGACGCGAAACGGGGGGTTGTCGACCGTTGATGTCAACTTGTTCTCGGAAGGCAGCATGTTGCTGCTCTCGATTCTGATGTTCATCGGGGCGTCACCGTCCTCGGTCGGTGGGGGGATTCGGACGACGACGTTCGCCGTCGCCGTGCTCGGGGTCGTCGCGTTCATTCGCGGGGACTCGTCCATCAAAATCTTCGGACGTGAGATCGTGCTTGAGGACATTTGGAAAGCGTTCGTCATCATTACCGTGTCTCTGGCCGTCCTGTTGACCGGGGTCATGGTGCTGACGTTCTTCGAAGACGCATCGCTCACGCGCATCTTGTTCGAAGCGTGCTCGGCGTTCGGGACGACCGGGTTGTCGGTCGGGCTATCGTCCGAATTTAGTAACGTCGGCAAGTGGGTGCTCACCATTTTAATGTTCATTGGACGCATCGGTGTCATCGCCTTCATCTTGATTTTGCAGCGGAGACAGCCGAAACGGATGTACAACTATCCGAAAGAATCAATCATCTTAGGGTAAGGAGCTCAGAACATGAAAGCTTTTTGGATCAATTTCGGTTATGTGTTCGCCGTCCCGGTGTTGCCGTTCATCGCGGTTGTGAACGGAACGGCGCTCTGTTCACCGGATTCTCCGCTACTTGATATTCCCGTGCTCGGCTTTTTCTTGGCCAATCCGCTCTGGTTCATCCCGGTGTACGGGCTGTTCGCTCTGCTCGTCGCCAAGTGGATGACGGCCCGCGAACGAAAGACGCACGCGAGACGTGCTTGAGACTTGCCTCGGCAAGTCTTTTTTTGTTCAACAGATGCAAGTGGCGGGAAAAATCGCTACACTAGAGAAGGTATCGAAGGGGAGGGAAGCCGAATGGATTTTCAATCGTGGCGCCACGTGTTTAAACTAGATCCGAATAAACCGCTCGATGATTCGGCGCTCGCGGCGCTCATCCGCTCCGGTACGGACGCCTTCCTCATCGGAGGGACCGACGGGGTCGATGCGGAGAACACATTCGCGCTCTATGCCCGACTCGAAGGGTGCGGCATTCCGCTCGCGCTTGAGATGAGCCATCCCGAGCAAGTGGTTCGAGGCTTCGATCACTATTTTATTCCGACCGTCCTGAATGCAGGAACTGTCGACTGGCTCATCGGTCATCAAGTGAAGGCGTTTGAACGACACGGACACTTGTTTCATGATCAGGTGACCGGACAAGGCTATATCGTTTTGAACCCGGACGCGAAAGTGGCCCGTGTGACCGAGGCGAAAACCGACCTTTCCATCGAAGAGGCGGTCGCTTACGCAGAAGCCGGTCATCGCTTGTTCCGCTTGCCTTCGCTTTACGTGGAGTATAGCGGCACACTGGGATCCGTCGAGCTCGTTAAAGAAGTACGTTTAGCGGTGCCGGACGCCCACTTGTTTTATGGGGGCGGCATCACCGATTTTGAATCAGCTCAGACGATGGCCGCATACGCGGACACGATCGTCGTCGGTAATGTGATTTATGACAATTTCGAAGGAGCGCTTGCGACTGTCGCGGCACTCCGATAAAATAAGAACAAATGTTTGGTTAGAGAAAGGAAACGATTATGTATAACTTGAGTGAAGAATTAGTCAAAGGCATGAACCCCCCGCAAGCGGAGGCGGTCAAATATACGGACGGCCCGCTCCTCATCATGGCCGGGGCAGGGTCTGGTAAAACACGTGTCTTGACGCATCGCGTCGCCTACTTGATGGCGTCGAAACAAATCGCGCCGTGGAACATTCTCGCGATTACGTTCACGAACAAAGCGGCCCGCGAGATGAAAGACCGGATCGCCCGCCTCGTCGGCGGTGTCGCGGACGATATTTGGATTTCGACGTTCCACTCGATGTGCGTCCGGATTTTGCGCCGCGACATCGATCGCATCCGCTATGACCGGAACTTCTCGATTCTCGACTCATCCGATCAGTTGACGGCAATCAAGCAAGTGCTCAAAGAGCTGAACCTTGACCCGAAAAAATATGAGCCGCGGACGCTCCTCGGCATGATCTCGAACCATAAGAACGAACTCCGTACGCCGCAAGACGCGGCTGGACTCGTCGGTAACAACCCATACGAGAAAGTCATCTCGGACGTCTATACGGCGTATGAGAAAAAGTTGAAGCAAAACAACGTGCTCGACTTTGATGACTTGATCATGAAGGCGATTCAGCTGTTCCAAGAAGCGCCGGACGTGCTTGCGTTTTATCAGAAGAAGTTCCAATACATCCACGTCGACGAGTATCAAGATACGAACCGGGCCCAATATACACTCGTTAAACTGCTCGCGCAAGCGCATGAGAACTTGTGTGTCGTCGGTGACTCGGACCAGTCGATCTATCGCTGGCGCGGGGCCGACATCGCCAACATTTTGACGTTTGAGAAAGATTACCCGAGTGCACACGTCATCTTACTCGAACAAAATTATCGGTCGACGAAACGGATTTTGGAAGCGGCGAACGGTGTCATTCAAAACAACTCGAGCCGAAAAGATAAGAAGCTATGGACCGAGAACGTCGAAGGGGAGAAACTGCTCCTTCACGTCGCCTCGGATGACCGGGATGAAGCGTTCTTTATCATCAATCAGATGAAAGAACTCCGCCAAGAAGGCATCGATTACGGCGAAATGGCCGTTCTGTATCGGACGAACGCTCAATCGCGTGGACTTGAAGAGATGCTCCTCAAGTCGAACATCCCGTATAAGATGGTCGGCGGGACGAAGTTCTATGAACGAAAAGAAATCAAAGACATCTTGGCGTATTTACGCTTGATCGCCAACCCGGACGAGGACATCTCCTTCGTCCGTGTCGTCAACGAACCGAAACGCGGTATCGGCGCCGCGACGGTCGATAAGCTCGGCGACTTCGCCGGGATGCAGGGTGTGTCGCTCATGGAAGCGATCCGTGACATCGAACTGTCCGGGATTGCCCCACGCACAGCAACGAAGCTTGCCGAGTTCCGTCAATTGATGGTCGATTTGCGTCAAATGGCCGACTACTTGTCGATTTCCGAATTGATTGAAGAAGTGCTGAAGAAGTCAGGCTACGAAGAGATGCTCAAAATCGAGAAGACGCTTGAAGCCGAGAGCCGCCTCGAGAACTTGCAAGAGTTCCTCTCAGTCGCCCAAAACTTCGAGAAAGAGAGTGACGAGCAGACACTCGTCGCCTTCCTAACCGATTTGACGCTCGTCTCGGACCTCGACACGCTCGAAGAAGTCGACGAGTTGCACCAAGTGACACTCATGACGCTCCACTCAGCCAAGGGACTTGAGTTCCCGGTCGTCTTCTTGATTGGGATGGAAGAAGGGTTGTTTCCACACAGCCGTGCCTTGAACGATCCGGAAGAGATGGAAGAAGAACGTCGCCTCGCCTACGTCGGGATCACACGGGCCGAGAAACGTCTCTATTTGACGCGGGCCCAGTCCCGCATGTTGTACGGTCGTTTCCAAAACAACCCGGAATCGCGCTTCTTGCACGAGTTGCCAGAGACGCTCTTGGAGCGTTCGGGCAAAGCGAAAAAGGCGATGCCATGGAATCCGGTCGAGTCGCCGGGGAAACTTCCGGTGAACGGCTTCAGCTCGAAACCAAAACCGAAGCTCGCCCAGTCGTCCGGCGCCGAATCGATCGGTTGGAACGTTGGGGATAAGGCCAATCATAAAAAATGGGGTCAAGGCACGGTCGTCCAGACGCGTGGCGAAGGCGATCAGCTCGAACTCGATATCGCTTTCCCTGCAGTCGGCATCAAGCGCCTGCTCGCCAAGTTTGCCCCAATCGAAAAAGCGTGAGGTGATCACATGGAGATGGCAGAACGTGTTGAAGCGATTCGTCAAAAGTTAAACCAATACGGATATGAATATTATGTGCTCGACCGCCCGAGTGTCCCGGATTCTGAATACGACCGCCTCATGAACGAATTGATTGAAATCGAGACGGACTATCCGGAACTTCGGAGTCCAGACTCTCCGACGCAACGGGTCGGCGGTGCCCCGCTCGATGCGTTCGTCAAAGTGACGCATGATACGCCGATGCTCTCACTCGGGAACGTGTTTTCTAAAGAAGAGCTCGTCGAATGGGTCGAACGCATCGAGAAAGATCTCGGTTACAGTCCGCTCTTCGTCGCCGAGCTCAAGTTTGACGGGCTCGCTGTGTCACTGAAATACGAAGACGGTCGGCTCGTCCGTGGCGCGACGCGCGGTGACGGGACGACCGGAGAAGACATCACGCAAAACTTGAAGACGATCCGCTCGATTCCGCTCCGGTTGAACGAGGACGTCACGTTCGAGGTGCGCGGTGAGGCATATATGCCGAAACGGTCGTTCGAACATTTGAACGACGAGCGAGAACGTCTTGGAGAACCTTTATTCGCCAACCCGCGCAATGCGGCGGCAGGTTCGCTCCGGCAGCTCGACTCGAAAATCGCGGCGTCGCGAAATTTGGCGTTCTTCGCCTACGGGCTCGTCTCGACGGACGACCTCGTCGCCTCACATGACGAGTCGCTCGCGTATTTGCGCCGTCTTGGCATCGCCGTCAGCCAAGAATACACGACGTGTCATACGGCCGATGAGTTATGGGACTATATCGAAACGTATGTGACGAAGCGGTCGGAGCTACCATATGAGATTGACGGCATCGTTATTAAAGTCGCAGCTTACGAAGAGCAAGAACAGCTCGGCTTCACGGCGAAGAGCCCGCGTTGGGCCGTCGCGTATAAGTTCCCGGCTGAAGAAGTCGTGACGACGATTGAAGACGTCGATTTCAGTGTCGGGCGGACCGGAAAAGTCACGCCACGCGCACGGTTCGCACCAGTCTCGGTCGCCGGGTCGACCGTGACGTATGCGACGCTCCATAACGAGGACTTCATTGTAGAGAAGGACCTTCACATCGGGGACCGTGTCGTCATCAAGAAAGCCGGCGATGTGATTCCAGCCGTCGTCTCGGCGCTCGTCAGTGAGCGGACCGGGGAGGAGACGGAAATCGTCTTCCCGACGCATTGTCCAGCTTGTGAATCTGAACTCGTGCGTTTAGAAGGAGAGGCGGACCACCGCTGCGTCAATCCGGAATGCCCGGCCCAACTGCTCGAAGGGTTGATTCATTTCGTGTCACGCCCGGCGATGAACATCGATGGGCTCGGCGAGAAAGTAATCACACAACTCCACGCGTCCGGGCTCGTTCATAACGTGGCCGACCTGTACCGTCTCGACCGGGACGCGCTCCTCGAGCTCGACCGGATGGGCGAAACGTCGGTGACGAACTTGCTCGCGGCGATTGAGCAGTCGAAACAGAACTCGCTCGAGCGCGTCTTGTTCGCGCTCGGTATCCGCCTCGTCGGACAAAAAGCGGCCGCGTTGATTGCGGAACGGTTCGAGACGATGGAAGCGGTCATGGAGGCATCGATCGACGACTTGACGTCAATCGATGGTATCGGTACGAAGATGGCTGAATCGATCGGCTTATACTTTGAGAAGCCGGAAGCTCGTGACCTCGTCCGTGACCTCGGCGCGGCAGGTGTCAACCTGACGTTCAAAGGTACGAAACGACCGGTCGATACGGATGCGCCGCTCGCCGGTAAGACAGTCGTTTTGACCGGGAAACTGCATGAGATGACGCGCGGAGAAGCCGGTAAGCAGCTCGAATTGCTCGGTGCGAGTGTCACGGGAAGCGTCAGCAAGAACACCGACCTTCTCGTCGCCGGCGAGAAAGCCGGGTCGAAACTGACGAAAGCCGAATCGCTTGGCATCGAAGTGTGGGACGAGGCGGCGTTGCTCGCCTTCTTGGCAGAACAATCCTAAAGGAAAGGTCTTCCGTGTGGAAGGCCTTTTTTCATTGACCTAATTTTCAACTGTTTTAGGATGACGGCGGGTTCGTGGGAACGTGCGAAGGGTAATGAATAGTATCTACAAATACTTTTTGACACCAAGAACTCACACCACGACTCGCGCACAATCATCCTCTATCCCTCTCCCGTGCCGGAGCGTGTCATCGCAGACATTCGTCACAGTTTGGCAGACACCTTAGAGGAGGGGACCATCATGCGAAACACTAACCGACGCATCTTTGCACTCATCACATTCGTCCTCGTATTGATTGGCATGTGGGCACCGAATGGCGTTTACGCGAACACGACAATGACACCAACGCCAATTTATGCACAAATTGATTTGAGCCCTGAAGAAATCGAAGCGTACGACGACGCAAGCCTGATTTACGACGACGTGACGTACTACGGGGCGCGTGAATCGTCAACGATTTGGCGGTTCATGGTGGATGCGGCCGACGTTGACGTTACGACCATCGATCAAGTCACGTTATATAATGGTGAGGGCGTTCCTTATTCGTTCCCGGACGCCGTCTATGCATTTCATGTTGAGGAACTTGCGGGCGAGTCGACTGAGCCGGGTGATGACGGGACAGAGACAGTTCCAGACGTTGAAACACCGGTCGAGCCTCCGCTCGTTGAATCAGAGCCATCGCCAGAAGAACCTGTCACAGAAGAAGTGACCGCACCCTCCGCCACCCCAGTAGTTGCCATCGATCAATTGGTGCTCGGTGCCGACGGGCCAATCGAGCGTGTGTTAGGCGGAGATTTAGTGACGTATCGGCTCGTCATCGATGTGACGGGCGCCCCTGTCGAGAATTTTTCCGTATCCAACACGGTCCCGGAAGCGTTGACCGTCGTCGCGGACTCGGTTGAAGTTCTCGGTCCGGAAGGTTCGGTACCCCCGACGACCGTGAGTGGACCACCCGCCTTCGATTGGACGTTTCCGACGATACCGGTCGGGACGACGACAATCCAGTTCGATGTGTTCGCACCAGACGTGACAGATGAGACGGTGGTGACGAATACGTTTTGTATCGGTGTTGAAGGAGCAGATGAATTGATTCCGGCCGAATGTGCCGAGGCGACCGTCACGGTCGTACCGAATGAGACGATTGGCCTCGAGGTCGGTAAAGAGGCAAATATTGATCAAGCCGTCGTCGGCGGAGTGATTCCGTATACGTTCGTCATCGAGAACACAGGCGAGACGGTGCTCACGATCACCTCCATCGAAGATGAGTTCTTTAGCGGCGACATCGATGCTGATAAGGTCGAAGCATTCAATGCCGACGTGCGTGAGCAGTTGATGGCGCTCATCGGGGAGAACGGCCTCGCGGCAGGTGAACGCGTCGAGGCGACGGTCAACTTAACAATCCCGAGCGACTATGACCGGACGAACGCTCCTGAGATCGGGAACGTGTTCCGGGTCGGCGCGACCGATTCCTATGGACGGGTCGTCGATGCCGAGAGTCAACAGATCGTCTTATTGAACCAAGCTGATTTCACGGTCACGAAAGTGGCGAGCCCAGGGACGGTGCACCCGGGCGAGGCGATTCGCTATACGTATACAATCACAAACACGTCGAATGTCACCTTGTACTTTGTCGATGTCATCGATGAATGGACGAGCGGGGCGTTGACGACCAAAGAACAGCGCGAGACAACCGAGACGCTTCGAGACGGCATGCAGGCTCTCGCTGAAGTCGAGAACGGACTCATCCCAGGTGAGGAAGTCGTGCTTGAAGTGGAGAAAGTGTTGTTACCATCCTATGATGTGCGAGCGGGCGCAGTACTGACGAACCGGACGACGTTCACGTTCGAGGTCAATCGTGAGGCGCGTGTGTCCCGAACGGCCGAGGCGACGGTGCATGTGAAACAAGCCATCCCGGAACCTGAACGCGACGAATCTGTGTATGTGCCTGAACCGACGACCCCGGTGACACCTGACCAAGCGACGCTACCGATGACAGGTTCGACGGAAACGTGGGGGACGGTCATTGGTCTCGTTTTAATCGTGCTCGGGCTCTTGTTCGTGACGCATCGGCGCCGTCCATCCACAAAAGCATGATTGCAGGCGCTCTCCGACACGAGTCGGGGGGTGCTTTTCTTTGAATCGGGACTGATTCCGCTTCGACACTTTTTTCGACGGACGATTTTGTTATAATGGACGAAGTGTAACGAATCGAATCATCAAAGGAGTTCAGACATAGATGAAATGGAAACAATTGATTATCCCAGCTCTCGCCGCGACGGTTTTCCTCGGCGGGTGCTCGATGAAAATCCCGATGGGGGAAGAGGAAGTCACACCGACGGGTGAAGAGACGGCAGCCGAAGGCGTCACAGAAGCGATTCAAGCGCGTGATTCATATTACCAGATGGTCATTCCATTTAAACCGGCGGCAGCCCGAGGTTTGGCCCAGCGCCAAGTGAGCTCGTCGCTCGAGCTCGAAGAAGTGGAGCTCGGCCTCATGCGCCATTCGACCGGCGCGTTCAAACCGGAAAACTATGCGTATCAAGAAGGACAGCTATTGACGAGTGAAGATGTATCGCGTCTGCTTGGCCGTAAAGACAAAACGTCAGAAGGTCTCGTCCCGCTCAACCCGGCGTATGCGAACGGCACGGCCGAAGTGGCCGAAGACCAATTCGTCGAGGAGAATAAAAAGTCGCCACTCTATTTGGCGTCGCTCGTCGAACAGAACTATATGACGAAAACGGATAACGGCTATCAACTCGGCGGTGTTTCGTTCGCTTTGATTTTGAACCGGGAGTACGTGTTCCAAGCGCCGAATTTCGGTCCGACGTATACGGAAAAGTTGGACGAGAAGAAAGTCATCGCTGAAGGAGAGCGTATGGCGAATGAACTCGTCGCCCAACTGCGCAAGCGCGAGGACTTCAAAGATCTCGATATCAACGTCGCATTGTATATGAAAGCGTCGCAAGGGTCACCGACGCCGGGGAACTATGTCAAATCGGCATTCGTTGGCACGGCTGGCGAGGTGACGGCGAGTGATTGGAAAGATGTCGACGAGACGTATTATTACTTCCCGTCCGCCAAAGCGACGACGGAAGTGCGCGATGACGCTCAAAAATTCTCCCTCTTCAGCGACCGAATCGCTGATGTGTTCCCAGATTTCAGCGGGATGATCGGGAAAGGTTTTTATCAGAACGGGGAATTGTCACGGATTGAGATCGATATTCCGATCCAGTTCTATAGCCGGGCCGAACTCGTCGGCTTCACGCAGCACGTCGTCGGCCTGCTCGAGAACCGCTGGGAATACAACCGGAACGTACCCGTCCGAATCAACGTCACCTCGCTCGGTGGCGAACAAGAAGTGACGATCGTGTTTGAAGAGGGCATGGATAGTCCGAAAGTATATTTCTAACCGATAAGAAGGCATCGTGATGAAACGAATGCCTTCTTTTTTTCGTATGACAAGTAACGAGGAAATTCTTTGACCTTCTTTGACCAAATAGGTAGAATAGACTTAACAGAATCGGGAAAGGGATAGGTGAGGTGAAACGAGATGGCAAAAAACTATTATGACGTCCTTGGCGTGACGAAACAGGCGTCCGACCAAGACATTAAACGAGCGTATCGAAAGTTGGCAAAACAATACCATCCGGACGTGAACAAAGACCCGGGTGCCCAAGACAAGTTCAAAGCAATCCAAGAGGCTTTCGACGTGTTGAGCGATCCTGACAAAAAAGCGAACTATGACCGTTACGGAAGTCCGGAAGGGCCGACGTTCGGTGGAGGGTACAGTGGTGATGGATACGGGGAAGGGTCGGCCCAATTCGAGGACTTGTTCCGTCAATTCGGCGGTGGGTCACGAACGACGTCGCGCACATTCGGTTTTGAGGATATGTTCGGCAGCTTCTTTGACCAGGCGGTCGAAGAAGACCTCGATGAGACGGTCCGAGTCAATGTCCCACTCAGTCAGTTGACGAGTGATGCCAAAGTGAGCCTGCGCCTACAGACGGGGACGGTCAACGTCAAAATCCCGCAAGGCGCCCATGAAGGACAAAAGCTGCGGCTCAAAGGCAAGAGCAGTAAAGTCGGACAGTCGGGCGATCGAGGCGATGTGTACGTCGAGCTCCACTTCACCGATGACGACACGTACCGGCGCGAAGGGGCGAACGTCATCACCGTCAAACGGTTGCGTCCGCTCGCTTTCCTCGACGGCGCGGAAGTCGTCGTGGCGACACTCGATGGTGGTCGAGTCAAGCTGAAAGTCAAACCGGGGTCGCGGCCTGGTCAACGGATGCGCATCCCGGGACGTGGATTCATGACCGCTTCGAAAGTCCGATCGGATCTATTCGTCCAACTTGAAGTCGATTTGCCGCTAGACGCCGCCCACCGATCTGTTTACGAACAACTCGAACGCTGAGCCTAAGGAGGAAGCAGAATGGATTTCAATCGATTTACCGATAAAGCACATGAAGGCATCGTCAGCTCGCAGGCACTTGCGAAACAGTACCACCATAGCGAGATGAACGAATGGCACGTCTTGGCGTCGATGATCTCACAAACGGACGGTATCGCGCCGCTCTTACTGCAAAAAATGGAACTGAGCGTGGCCGATATTGAGGCCGAAGTCGCGATGGCGCTTAAGAACGCACCGAAACTTCAAACGCCGACGACGCCGATGATCTCGGCCTCGTTGTTGAACGTGTTGACGACGGCGGAACGTGAAGCGACAGGGATGAGCGATGAATACGTCTCGGTCGAGCATATTCTGCTTGGGATCATCATGAACAAGAGTCAAGCACAGAACATGCTCGAACGCAAAGGTGTGACCGAGGAGAGATTGCGTGAGGCACTCGTCGCCGTCCGGGGCAATCGACGGATCACGTCGAAATCACCGGAAGCGACGTATGACGTCTTGACGAAGTATGGACGCGACTTGATCCAAGAAGTGAAGACCGGAAAAATCGATCCCGTCATCGGGCGCGATAGCGAGATTCGGCGTGTCATCCGCATCTTGAGCCGGAAGACGAAAAACAACCCGGTCTTGATCGGGGAACCGGGCGTTGGGAAAACGGCGATCGTCGAAGGGCTCGCCCAACGCATCGTCCGCGGCGACGTGCCGGAGAGCTTGAAAGACAAGACGATTTTCAGTCTCGATATGAGTTCGCTCGTCGCCGGGGCCAAATATCGCGGCGAGTTCGAAGAGCGGCTCCAAGCTGTCTTGAACGAAGTGAAAGAAGCGGAAGGGAAAATCATCCTCTTCATTGACGAACTGCATACGATTGTCGGGGCCGGCAAGTCCGAAGGCGCGATGGACGCCGGGAACATGCTCAAACCGATGCTCGCCCGCGGTGAACTCCACTGTATCGGTGCGACGACACTCGATGAATATCGGCAATATATCGAGAAAGATCCAGCGCTCGAGCGCCGCTTCCAACAAGTGCTCGTCGACGAACCGGACGTCGAAGACACGGTGTCGATCTTGCGTGGATTAAAAGAGCGCTTCGAGATTCACCACGGTGTCCGCATTCACGACAACGCGCTCGTCGCAGCGGCCGTGTTATCGAACCGCTATATCACCGACCGGTTCATGCCGGACAAGGCGATTGATCTCGTCGATGAGTCGTGTGCGATGATTCGGACGGAGATGGAATCGATGCCGGCCGAACTCGATGAACTCGTACGCCGCGTCATGCAACTCGAGATTGAGGAGGCGGCCTTGAAGAAAGAAAGTGATGACGCCTCGAAGAAACGACTCGATACGCTGCAGCAAGAGCTCGCCTCGATCCGCGAACAGTCAGACGCGCTCCGACTCCGTTGGGAGAACGAGAAAGAGTCGACGCATCGCGTGCAACACATCCGTGGCGACTTGGAGAAAGTGAAGCTCGAACTGCAAGAAGCTGAGAGCCGCTACGATTTGAATCGGGCCTCCGAGCTCAAATATGGCCGTATCCCGGAACTCGAACGCGAGCTTGCAGAAGCAGAGCGGCTCGCTGGTTCGGTGACACGTGAACTCGTCCGGGAAGAAGTGACCGAGGAAGAAATCGCCGAGGTCGTCTCGAAATGGACGGGCATCCCTGTGACGAAATTGACCGAAGGAGAACGAGATAAGTTGCTCAACCTCGAGACGGTACTTCATCAACGCGTCTTCGGACAAGACGATGCGATTCGGCTCGTCAGCGACGCCGTCATTCGGGCTCGGGCCGGCATCAAAGATCCGAACCGTCCGATCGGCTCGTTCTTGTTCCTCGGACCGACCGGTGTCGGGAAGACCGAGCTCGGGAAAGCGCTCGCCGAGGCGATGTTCGACTCGGAGGACCATATCGTTCGCCTCGACATGAGCGAGTATATGGAGAAACACGCCGTGTCGCGTCTCGTCGGGGCGCCTCCGGGTTATATCGGCTATGAAGAAGGCGGCCAGTTGACGGAAGCGGTCCGCCGCAACCCATACTCGGTGCTCCTGCTCGACGAGGTCGAGAAAGCGCACGCCGATGTGTTCAACATCTTGCTGCAACTGCTCGATGATGGTCGCTTGACCGACTCGCACGGGCGTGTCGTCGACTTCAAAAACACGATCGTCATCATGACATCGAATATCGGGGCCGACATCTTGCTCGAAGCGGCGAAAGATGGCGTCATCGATGAGGCGGAAGAACGCCAAGTCATCGAGCGGCTCCGCCGCCACTTCCGTCCCGAGTTTTTGAACCGGGTCGATGAGACGATTTTGTTCCATCCACTCACGCGGGCTCAAATCGGCCAAATCGTCGAAAAAGCGGTCGCGCGCATGGGCAGTCGCTTGACGGCGCGTTCGATTCAAATCGAGATCACGGATGCCGCGAAGGTGTTCATCGCCGACGAGGCGTATGAGCCACAGTTCGGGGCCCGTCCAATCAACCGGTACGTACAACGGACGATTGAGACGAAACTCGCCCGTAGCATTCTCGCCGGAGACATCGAGGACGGCCAGACGGTCGTCATCGACGTCGAGAACGACGAGTTGACACTTCGTCCCGCGACGGTCACTCACTGAATCACGAAAGAGCGCTGGCTGACGCCGGCGCTCTTTGTTTATGCAATCGGTTCGGGTTGATAGACGCAGTACGGTTCCTCGGCCTTATAGTCGCCGGTGACGGCATAAGCGCGGGCCCGAGACCCTCCGCAGACGTATCGATATTCACAGTAGCCGCATTTCCCGTGGTGTGTATCAGGGTCACGCAGCGATTTGAAGACCGGGTGGTGCCGATAAATCTCAGCGAGCGGTGTCTCTTTCACGTTGCCGCACGTGATCGGCAAAAAGCCGGACGGCTGGACGTCGCCCGTATGCGAGATGAACACGAAGCCGTTCCCGTCATTCGTGCCGCGGGGCGCCTTGGCGAGGTCGTCATGCGGATGGCCGATAGGCGGCAATCCAACTTGTTTTCGTTTCAAATTCTCTTGGCGGGCGATGCGCCGATAAAACTGGGCCTCAGTCGTCGAGATGATGAACGGGACGTGCTCTTGCAACGCGAACGCCCAGCGGAGTACATCTTCATGCCGTTCTGGCGAGATTGGTTGGAGGAGTGACCCGCGACCGGTCGGCACGAGGAAGAACAACGTCCATACCGAGACGCCGAGTTCGCCGACGAGTTTGGCGATTTCCGGGAGTTGGTCGACGTTATACTCCGTGACCGTCGTATTGATTTGGAATGACATCCCTTCTTCTCGGAAGTAAGAGATGCCACGCAGCGTCCGTTCGAAACTGCCACGCGTACCCCGGAAGTAGTCGTGCGATTTGGCGTCCGGACCGTCGAGTGAGAACGCCCAGCGCGTCAAGCCGGCGTCTTTCGCCCGTTTGACGGCGTCATGGGTCACGCGAGGTGTCGCCGACGGGGTCATCGACACACGCATGCCGAGCGAAGCGGCATATTCGGTCAGTTCGAACAAGTCCTCACGCATGAGCGGGTCGCCCCCGGTGAAGACGAGAATCGGATTATCCATCGCCTGGATGTCTCGGATGAGTGCCTTGCCTTGCTCGGTATCGAGTTCACCCGGATAGCGATGGAACTGGGCCTCGGCTCGGCAATGGACGCACGATAGCGCACAGGCACGTGTTACTTCCCAGATGACGATGAATGGATTTTCGTTGTAGTCGACTCGTTTCATACGGACACCGCCTGTCTCGCCATCACCCGGGAGACGGCCTGTTTGGCCGAGTCGACGCAGTCGGGGAGACCGACGCCATGCAAGATGGCGCCGCATGCCTCAATCCCGTCGAGTGTGGACAGCTGCTCTTCGAAAGCGCGCACGGATTGTTTATGTCCGACCTCATATTGCGGCATCGTATCGATGTGCCGTTCGACTTTTGTGAAAATCGGGGTACCGACGCGTTGAATCTTCCGCAGTTCACGCAGCGCGAAGTCGGCGATGGCCTCGTCGGATTCCGTCAACAAGTCGGGAACGAACTCAGATCCGATGTAGACGCGTAAGAGCGCCTTATGTTTTGGTGCCATGTGGGGCCACTTCTTATGCATCCAACTGCAGGCCGTCAAGGCGTTCCCTTCCGCTTTGGCGATGACGTAACCGGTCCCGTCGAGTGCCGCGACCTCTTTTTCATCGAACGCCGCGAGCACGGTGATGGAAGACGTCCGTTTCAACTCGGACAATTTTTCTGCTTCCGGGAGACCGAGGATCGGACCGAGCGCATTCGGCGAAGTGGCCAAAATGATGCCGTCGAACGACTCGGTCGTCCCGTCGGCGAGGGTGACTTCATGGGGCCGGACCGCCGCGACCTTCGTCTCTGTATAGAGGCGGTCAATCGACGGGCGAAGCGCCTCGATGAGGACACCGAGACCTTGCTGAAGGGATAGAAACTTCCCGGCTTCACGTGGCTTGACGCCGGCTTGAACAGGTGGTGTCAATGCTTTCATACCGAGAATCAGGCTGCGTGTTTTTTGTTCAATCGTGATAAACTGAGGGAAAGTAGACTCGATGCTCATATCGTCGAGCGTCCCGTTGTAGATTCCCGAGAGAAGCGGTTCAATCATCGCATCGACGACTTCTGATCCGAGCCGGGTCCGGAAGAATTTGTCGAGCGAGATGTCTGTTCCCGTATAGACGCGTGGCAGCACGAGGTCCATCCCGGCCCGAAGTTTACCGCGCCACGTGAACAAATCGGTCTTGACCATCGGCCAAAACTTGGTCGGGATGCCCATGACCGATCCGTCCGGCATTTGTCGAAGCTGTTGCCGGACATAAATGTACGATGTCCCGGTCATCGACCGGACGAGATGATCGTCGAGTCCGAGCTCGGTGATCAGTTCGGTCAATGTCGGTTTTCGGGCCATGTATCCGTCCGGTCCACATTCTAAGACGAAGCCGTCTTGATAGACGGTCTTGATTTTTCCGCCGATTCGATCGCTCGCTTCGTACATGGTGACGTGCGCCCCGGCTTGTTTCGCGTAATAGGCGGCGGCCATGCCTGTAATTCCTCCACCGATAATTGCAATTTTGTTCAATCCATTCACCCATTTCTATGTAGTGTTCTTCCTAACGGTACCGAGAATATTGACGTAGACATAGGATAAGTCTCACATGGTTCTAGACAAATTCGTCACGATTGGGAAGGAGAGGCTCCATATGGTTTGGTTCGGCATAACGGCGACAGTCGTCGTGGTCGGCATTATTGCCTTCATTGCATCGATGAATCGGTACGGGGAGAAGCTCGACGGAGATGAAGACAGCCCGTCGGTCCTTTGGGCTGATGAGGAATGGTATAAGCCAGAAAAGGAAGACGGACCACTTGATGGTTAACCGTCTTCGAATATGATAAGATGACCCGGTTGAAAACTATCGGACATGGGGTGATTGGATGAACGTATTGGAACAACAGTTGGCGCATTTGGTCGATGAGTGTCGTCCGTACACAGCACAAGGGAAAGTCGCCGACTATATTCCTGAGCTCGCGCATGTACAGGATGATTTGCTCGGCGTGGCGATTTGTTTGCCTGATGGTTCATATATTCATGCGGGGGACGTCCACCATAAGTTCACAATCCAAAGCGTCTCGAAGGCGTTGACGCTCTGTTACGTCTTGATGGAGTTTGGAGAAGATTACGTGTTCTCGAAAGTCGGGATGGAGCCGACCGGCGACGCGTTCAACTCGATTGCCAAGCTTGAAGAGACGGTGCCGTCAAAGCCGCTCAATCCGATGATCAATGCAGGGGCGCTCGCTGTCACGAGCATGATTTTAGGGGACACGGCGGAACTGAAAATCTATCAGTTCCGCCAGTTTTTGGCGACGTTGCTCGACGTGCCGGTGGAGGAAATCACGTATAACGAAAAAGTCGCCCGCTCGGAATACGAGACGACCGACTTGAACCGGGCCTTGCTCTATTTCATGCGCCATCACGGGATTGTCGAGGGTGATGTCGATGAAATCATCGACGTGTACACAAAGCAGTGTGCGATTGAAATCGATTGCTTTGACTTGGCCCGCATTGGCCGAATTTTGTCGGGCAACGGGGAAGACCCGGTCACGGGCGAAGAGCTGATCCCGCGTCGCGTCGTCCGAATCGTCAAAGCGATCATGACGACGTGCGGCATGTACGATGCGTCTGGGGAATTTGCCGTCCGTGTCGGTCTCCCGGGAAAGAGCGGGGTGTCCGGGGCCATCCTTGCGACCGGTAAACACGAGCTCGGACTGAGCGATGTCGGCTTCGGGATTTTCGGACCGGCGCTCGACTCAAAAGGGAACTCAATTGCCGGGATGAAAATGCTCGAACTGCTCGTCGAACGCTACACGTCCCGCTAAAGCTGGATGGCGTCGACCGATTCGTCGAGCCGAGATTGCAGCTCGTGCACGACTTGTTCGTAATCGTCGGCCAAGGCGGCGGGTGGTGTGAAATCGCTCCAACGCAATAACAGTTGATGTCGGTCATTCATGTCGCCAAGCTCGGTCTGGAGCCGCTTCAGTTTTTGAATTTGATCTTTTGAGGCTTTCGTCTCATAGTTCAATAAGTACTCGTTCAAATAGCGCTCGCGTTTCACGGCGAGCCTGACCTTGTGGAGCGTCTCGAGCCGGTCGGACATCTCCGTCGCGTCGTGATGGGCGTCGATCCGTCGTTTGCGGTCGCTCCTCGCTTTATCGATAAATGACGAGGCGTCCTGCTTTTTGAAGGCACGGAACAACTGTCCGCCGATAAAGCGGCGAACTTGTTGGTCGAGCGATGGGGTCATCTTCTCCGTGACGCGCGTATTTAAAATCGTGCGGTCTTTGGCGCGGCTCGCTTCGACGTGATCGGCGAAAGCCTGCTCGAGCTCGGTCTCGACAGCGAGCCCTTCGAGAAGAACGTCCCCGTCACGCACTGCACCGAGCGCCTCCATCAACTGTTTCAACTGACGATACGTGGAAGGTTTCGTGTCGTACAGTTGCATGAACGTCAATAGTTTCCGAAGATGGACCCGCGCTTGGTGGATGTCTTCGCTGTTTTGGAACGTGAGCGCCTCGGTCATATAATGATTGAACGTGTTCCACGTCTCCAAAAGCTCGTATTTTAATTTCTCCGCATTCCGTTGATTCATTCTAATTTTTCCTTTCTGAAATGAGATGAGGTTGTCCATGTATCAAACACATTCACTTAATGAAAAAATTAAACTGTTCTTCACCATCTTCTTCCCGATTTTGGTGACACAAGTGTCCTTTTACTTAATCAGCTTTTTTGACACGGTCATGTCAGGCCGTGCCGGTGCCGTCGATTTGGCAGGCGTCGGTGTCGGGTCGAGTCTATGGATGCCCGTCTATACGGGGTTAAGCGGGATTTTGCTCGCTGTCGCACCGATCGTCGCGCAGGCGCTCGGGGCACGCAACATCCAACAGATTCAACGGACACTGTATCAAGGTGTTTACTTAGCGATCGGGTTGAGCGTTGCGACGCTCGTTCTCGGCTTCTTTCTCGTCCCAAATGCTGTCGACGGCATGGGGCTGAGTGAAGAAGGCAAACGGATTGCCAAAGGGTATTTGCTCGCACTCGGATTCGGAGTATTGCCGATGTTTTTGTTCAACGTGCTGCGCACACTCATGGACTCGCTCGGCAAAACACGAATTTCGATGCTGCTTATATTATTAGGGTTACCCATTAACGTCGGGTTAAACTACATCTTCATCTTTGGAAAACTTGGTGTGCCGGCATACGGCGGTGTCGGGGCCGGGATTGCCTCAGCGATCACCTACTGGTTGCTGTTCTTTATGGCGTTCGCGTTCGTCCGGAACGGAAAACCGTTCCTCGAATATCGCTTCCTGCGCTCGGTGGAACGTCTTATGTGGCCGAGACAAAAAGAGTTGCTCAAGCTCGGCACGCCGATCGGTCTCGCCATTTTTGCCGAAGTCAGCATCTTCGCGGCAGTGACATTGCTCCTTAGCGCCTATGGTGACAATATCGTCGCGGCCCACCAAGCGGCCATCAACTTCGCCTCGTTCGTCTATATGTTGCCGTTGTCGGCATCGAGCGCGCTCACAATCGTCGTCGGGTACGAACTCGGGGCCGGGCGACTCAAGGATGCGGTGCGCTATGCTAAAATCGGGATTGTACTCTGTCTGGCCGTCTCGCTCTTCTCGGGTGGTCTTTTGTTCTGGCAAAATGAACGGGTAGCCGCGATTTATACGAACGACGCGGCCGTCGTGGAACTCGCGGCCCATTTCATGATCTTCGCGGTCTTTTTCCAACTGTCGGATGCGGTCGCCGCACCGATTCAAGGGATTTTGCGTGGCTTCAAAGACGTGAACGTGACGCTCGTCTTGTCGCTTATCGCCTATTGGGTGATCGGTCTCCCGCTCGGCTATACACTCGCCGAACAGTTCGGCTTCGGACCGGATGGTTACTGGATCGGGTTGATCGCAGGTCTTGCGGCAGGCGCCGTCTTGTTGTTCATGCGTCTCATTCATATCGTCAAACGGTATGAGGGGAAACCGCTCATGAACGAGATCTCATAACCTGCAAAAGTTGACGTCACTGACGTCAACTTTTGTTGTTTTAGGCATGAATAAGTCGGGCAAAGGATTGAGGGAATCAATCCTTTTTATAAAACAAAATTGGTCTATACAACTATACTGATTTTTGTTATGATGACGATGAAGCTACTTGAGGAAAGGTGGATGACCAATCATGGTGATCATCAACGCACAGATCGTTTCGGGGGACAAGACATGGGAACGAGGATATATCCGGTTCGAAGGAGCGACGATTGAGAGCGTCGGTTCGATGGATGAGTATAGAGCAGAAGGTGAGACGGAGCTCGATGTGGACGGGGCGCTTGTGACGCCGGGCATGATCGACGTTCATATCCACGGCGGGTATGACGTCGACACGATGGATGCGGATGAAGACCGATTGCGTCATCTCGCCAAGTCGATGCTTGCTGAAGGAGTGACATCATTCTTTGCGACGACGATCACGCAGTCACCGACTGCTATCACGAAGGCGCTACAATCAGCCCGGACTGTCATCGAGGCGGGAGACACGTCGCTCGTCGGCATCCATCTAGAAGGACCGTTCGTCAACGTCGATAACGCGGGGGCGCAACCGGCAGAATATATTATCGACCCCGACGCGGAGCAGTTCCGGACATGGCAACAAGAGGCCGGCGGGCACATCCGTCTCGTCACGTATGCGCCGGAACGTCCAGGGGCACGTGAACTCGAACGAGCGATGCTTGAGACCGGGGCGGTCGGGTCGACCGGGCACACGAACGCCACGTTCGCCGAGAACAAGGAAGCGAACGTCAAACATGCGACGCACTTATACAATCAGATGCGCGGACTTCACCATCGGGAGCCGGGAACGGTCGGCTATTGTTTATTGGAGCGGGACGTCATGGTCGAAATCATTCCAGACGGGATTCACAGCCGTCACGAGATGGTCGACTTCGCCTATCGCATGAAAGGGGCGGACGGGCTCGTCGTCATTACGGACGCCATGCGGGCGAAGGGGCTTCCGGACGGTCGCTATGAACTCGGAGGCCAACCGGTCATCGTTGCGGACGGGGCAGCCCGCCTTGAAGCCGGAAACTTGGCCGGTAGCGTCTTGACGATGGACGCGGCGTTCCGAAACGTGGTCACGTTCACAGGATGCACATTACCTGAAGCGGTGAAGATGACGTCGACGAACCAAGCGCGTGAATTCGGATTGACGAAAAAAGGATCGATTGCGGCCGGCTTTGATGCGGACCTCGTCATTTGGGACGATGCGCTGTCGGTCACGACAACGATTCTTCAAGGACGTATCGCTTATTCGAAGGAGGATATGGAATGAACATACTAGTTGCAAAAACACCGACAGATGCAGAAACGATCGCTTATACACTCATCACTGAACGATTGGCCGGGAAACGAGAGTTCGTGCTCGGGCTGGCGACGGGGAGCACGCCGGTCGGCATGTATCAGATGTTCAAACGTGACAAGCTTGACTGCAGTCATGTGACAAGCGTCAATTTAGATGAGTACATCGGACTCGCACCGAGTCATCCGCAAAGTTATCATCACTTCATGGAAGAACGCCTGTTCAATGACGTCCCGTTCAAAGAGAGCCATCTGCCTCGTGGGGACGCGGAAAATCCGGAAGCGGAAGCGGCACGATACGAACAGCTCGTCCGGTCGATCGGGGTCGATCTTCAATTGCTCGGCATCGGAGAGAACGGACATATCGCCTTCAATGAGCCGGGTACCGCGCTCGATGCGAAGACGCACGTGACCGAACTGACCGAGTCGACGCGGGAAGCGAATCGTCGTTTCTTTGACACGATTGAAGAAGTGCCGACACATGCCATCACGATGGGGCTTGATACGATCATGAACGCGCGAGAAATTGTACTCGTCGCAACAGGTGCTCGTAAAGCGGAAGCCGTGCACCACATGATTGAGAGCGTACCGACGATCGAGTGGCCGGCTTCCATCTTACAGGCGCATCCAAGCGTCACCATCGTGCTCGACGCCGAAGCGGCTTCAGGATGCAGTGACGTGTTACAGGCACGTGGCAGCGAAGCGGCCGACCGATTTTTTTCTATCCGTGCTTAACGACCTGGAGACAACTGTCTCCAGGTTTTTTCATCGTCAACTGTGGGAAATTGTATGGAAATGGATTTGTAATCAAAACGTTTTCGACAAAAGTCGAGGATTCCTCTATAATAGGTGAAGCTCATATCATTCGATCGCGAAGGAGAAACTCATGAATTCAAGAACTCAGGCTCGTAGACGGCGCAAAGGCCCGTCTGCGTTTTATAAGCTGTTCAGCGCCCTTGTATTGATTGCCGTCATCGTAGGCTCGAGCATGTATGGGACAGCGTTTTATAAAGCACATAACATGTTGTCCGGTACGCAAGTGACGCTTGAAGATGATCCGACCCTCGAACCGACGCGATTCGATAAAGAGGATACCGAGAGCTTCCTCGTACTCGGGACGGACTTGTCCCCGCAAAAGAAAGCACGCGGGGAGTACGGTCGTTCAGACGTCATGATCGTCGTCATTTTGAACAAGAAAAATAAGCAGACGACGATGCTCAGCATCCCGCGTGACTCGTACGTCAATATCGACTACACGGGCTTCAACATCCCGTACGGCAAGACCGGACTCGATCAAGATAAGATCACGCATGCGTACTATTTCGGGTCGATGGATGAATCGAACCCGAACAACGGGATGCGAGTAGCGACGAACACGATCGAAGACTTGGTCGGTATCGATATCGATCACGTCGTCTCGCTCAACTTCCAAGGGTTCGTCGACTTCATCGATGCCGTCGGCGGCGTCGAAATCGATGTCCCGTTCTCGTCGGAACAGAAGAGTTATGACGCTTCCCGTGAAGTCGTCCAAGTCGAAGAAGGATTGCAACAGTTGTCAGGTGAAGAGGCGCTTGCTTACGTCCGGAACCGCTATGACGACCCACGCGGTGACATCGGACGCGGACAGCGCCAGATGGAAGTCATTAACGCCGTCCTTGACCAAGCGCTCGGCACATCACTCATCAACAACTATGACAAGGTGTTGAAGGCGGTCGGTGACAACATGCAGACGACGCTCGGTCCAAACGACTATATGCGCCTGATCGAAGACGTTGGTGCCCTCAACAACACGGTCCAGTATCAGTTGACCGGTGAAGGGGCCCGCGGCAACGACGGCCATTTCTATTACTTCTTGAACGAGCCGTTACTCGAAGAAGTCCGCTATCGTGTCCAACAGGCCGATGCGGGCAATGAAGTGGAGCCGATGACCGATACAGAGCTCGAAACGTATATGTATGACCCTGCCGGCATCACGTACGAAGCACAATAAAAAATGGTTTGCCGTCCGCGGCAAACCATTTTTTTACGTCCGATCCATGGAGACGGTGAACGAGTAGGCGTCACCACGGAACAAGGAACGGCTATATTCGAACATGTCTCCGTTTTCGAGATACGTCCGTTGGTCGATCAAAAGGACAGGGGCGTTCGGAGAAATCGTCAACAGCTTCGCTTCTTCCGGCCCCGCGCTCCGTGCCTCGAGCGTTTGGGTCGCGTTCTTTAATCGAAGGCCGGATTGCTCGGCAAACTCATAGATTGAACCGACGGCAACCGTCTCGGTCAGTTCTGGCAACAAGGCGACCGGGATATACGCGGTCTCGAGGGCGAGCACGTTCTCATCGGCGAGACGCAACCGTCGCATCTCATAGACGGGGGTATCGAGGGACACGCTCAACTTTTGAGCGATTTTCGCCGGGGCTGGAATCGTCTGGAACGATAACAGGCGGCTGAACGGTCGCATGCCTCGATGTTTGATTTCTTCTGAGAAACTCGTCAATCCAGACAAGGCCATCGTGATTTTCTTGTTGGCGACGAACGTTCCCCGGCCTTTTTGCCGGCTTAAATAACCGGCGTTGACCAAGTTCGTGATCGCTTGTCGGACCGTCATCCGACTGACGTTATAGCGCTCGGAAAACTCTCGTTCGGATGGGATCGATTCACCCGGTTGAAGAATGCCGGCATCTATTTGTTGCTTTAAATAAGCTTCGATTTGATAATAAATAGGTAGCGGTGATTGTTTATCAATCTGTAACATGCATATCGCTCCTGACTTCGAAAGTAAGTGTTTCTTATTATAGACCAAATTAGACTAGTTGTCTGAACATATCCTACAGAAAAGGCGGCGACAGCAATGAATTCATGGCAATTTGAAACGACGGTGACCGAGACCCGCACCGATGCGCGCGGGACATGGATCGCGCTTGAATCCACATTATTTTATGCAGAAGGCGGGGGACAACCACCGGATGCCGGCACACTCAACGGAGAGCCCGTGCTCGATGTGCAACGAGTCGATGAGATCGTCTGGCACTTGATCGAACGTGCGCTTGAACCTGGAACGCTTGTGACCGGCATCGTCAACGACGCTGTCCGACGCGACCATTCGATTCAACATACGGCCCAGCACGTGTTGACGGCTTTGCTAGAGGATGAGTACGGTATTCAGACGCTCAGTTTTGGGATTGGGCCTGAGGAATCGTCGCTTGAGATCGAGACGGACGTGTTCGATTGGGATCAAATCGAATCGTTAGAACGGGACGTGCAACGTATCGTTTTTGAAAATCGCCCCGTCTCCACATATGAACTGTCGTCCGAAGAAGTCGAACAAGACCGTTTACGAAAAGCGACCGACCGCACCGGAACCGTTCGCATCGTTGCCATCGACGGCCTCGATTACAACGCCTGTGGCGGGACCCATGTAGATTCAACGGGTCAACTCGGAATCGTCCATGTGACCTCGATGAAGAAAGTCCGCGGTAACGTCCGTTTGACGTACGTCGCCGGTCTTCGGGCCTTGGCCGCGGTCCATTCGTCCCGGACCGCACTACGCACGATTCACCAAACGTTGTCGACGACGAACGAGACGGTCGCCGCCCGTGTCATCGAAGAACGGAATCTTCGGCTCGAGCGGGACAAAGAAGTGAAGGCGCTCGAGGCCCGCGTCGCAAAAGCGAAAGTCGCTGCCTTCCTGCAAGAAGACAATTATGTCATCACCCACATCGGCAAAACGGAAGCAGAGACGCTCACGACGACGATCGTCGAACGCATCGCCGCGACCGGACGGATTGCCGTCGGAGCCAATCATACGGGTCAAAAGCTGTGGCTCATGCATGACGGGACACACGACATCGCCATCGGTAAGTTTTTGAAACGGACGCTCGACGACCTCGGCATCGGTCGAGGGGGCGGCAGTCACAAACAAGCGCAAGCCCGCTTCGAGTCTGTCCTCGAGTTAGAACGAGCGACAGCGGAGATTGTGAAGCGGCTACAGGAAGGAATGGTATCATGTTGAAGATTGAACACGGGAACGACTCGAAACTGATTGAACTGGCCCGGTCTGTGCGGCAAACGGTGTTTATTGGCGAACAAGGGATCGCGCCGGAACTTGAGTATGATGAACTCGACCCGGACTGTATCCATTTTGTCGGAATGGTGGACGCTGAGCCTGTCACGACGGCACGTCTGCGCCCAATCGGTGACGGGGTCGGGAAAGTCGAACGGGTCGCCACACTTGCCGCGAAACGCGGTAACGGGTATGCCAAGGAGATCATGCTCGCCATCGAATCTGTCGCGCGGGCGAGGGAGTTACACGAGCTCAAACTAGGGGCGCAACTGACGGCACTCCCGTTCTATGAACGACTCGGGTACGAGGCGTACGGCGATGAATTTTTAGATGCTGACATTCCACATCGGATGATGCACAAGGCGTGGTGACCATTGTTTGAAATTTTCCTTTTTTCTAAAAAAAGGTTGGCAAGCCGGGAAGCATTTGTTATAACTAAAACTAACAACTGACAGATAGAGGTTGCGAATGACATGAGTAAGCTTGATCGACACGGACGCATTCCGGATCGAGCCGAAAGGGGAAATTCGCCGAAGTCGACGTTCGCATGCGTACGAACGAAGGCTGGGGTAGTCGTGAATAACGCCTACACTGCCATGGATGAAATGCCATGGAGCGCTATCTACGGAACGATTCTTTAATCGTTTTTCAACTGCGCGTACAAGCGGCAGACCGTAGGGAGAGTGCTTCCTACCGGTCTGCCGCTTTTTCTGTTGGTGGACATCATGAAAGTGGGGAACCTGATGACAACCGTATTGAAATTCGGAGGCAGCTCCGTTGCCACGATTGAACAAATCCAGGCCATTGCTGAATATTTACAGACTCGGGCCGCCGCCGGTGAAAAGCTCGTCGTCGTCGTTTCCGCGATGGGGAAAACGACTGACTCACTCTTGTCACTCGCCAAACAAATCACGGAACGTCCGATGATTCGTGAACTTGACCGCTTGCTCGCGGTCGGTGAGGAGCAGACGATCAGCCTGCTCAGCATCGCTTTGAACTCTCGGGGCGTGGCCGCCATCTCGCTCACCGGACAACAAGCCGGCATCGACACGATGGGCATTCACACGAAAAGTAAAATCAAAGCGATTCGAAAAGAAGTGTTAGAAGAAAAACTTCGGACGTATGACGTCGTCATCGTCGCCGGCTTCCAAGGTGTCAACGAGTTCGGTGACGTGACGACGCTCGGACGGGGTGGGTCGGACACGACGGCCGTCGCCTTGGCCGCAGTGCTCAGCAAACGCTGTGAGATTTACACAGACGTCGCCGGGGTCTACACGGCTGACCCGCGCATCCATCCGACGGCCCGCCGATTAGATACCGTCTCGTATGACGAGATGATGGAGATGAGCGCGCTCGGGTCGAAAGTGATGGAGATGCGCAGCGTAGAGCTCGCGAAAAAATTTGATGTGAACATCTTTGTAGGGAAGACGCTTGCAAGCGAAGGAGGAACATGGATCATGGATATGACACAGGCGATGGAACAAAAAGCGGTGACGAGCGTGAGCGTCGTGAAAAACGTGCTCAGTGTCTCAATCAAACACATTCCACATTCGGTGGCAGGAGTTGCCGACATTTTCGAGAAGTTGTCACAGCGTCATGTCAATATCGATATGATCAGTCAGACGGCGTTCGATGGAGAAGTGTTCTTATCGTTCACGTGTCCGCTCGATGAAGAGGCGTTCCTCGAAGAAGCGCTCGCGGAATTGACCGAGACGTTCCCGCAAATCAAAATCGACCGTCATACCGAACATGCGAAAATCTCGGTCGTCGGCATCGGGATGCGTGACGCGACCGGAGTCGCGTCCGAATTGTTCGCCACGTTCCGTGAAAGCGGGATCCCATTCTATCAAGTCACGACATCCGAGATCAGCATCTCGTACACGATTAACGATCAAGACGTTGAAACGGCGGTCGCAGCTATCGCCGAACGTTTCCATTTATAAGGGGGAGTCACCATGTATAACGTAGCCGTCGTCGGCGCGACCGGAGCCGTCGGTCAAAAAATGATTGAAGTCTTGACCGAATACGAGTTTCCAATCAACGAATTATTGCTTTACGCTTCAGCCCGTTCAGCCGGAAAGACCGTGAACGTGAACGGAAAAGATGTCGTCATCCGGGAACTGTCGGACACGATTTATGCCGACCCGATCGATATCGCGCTTTTCTCAGCCGGGGGGAGCCTCAGTGAACAATATGCACCTCGTCTGAGTGAGCAAGGGGTCATCGTCATCGATAACTCGAGCGCGTTCCGGATGCAAGCGGACATCCCGCTCATCGTCCCGGAAGTGAACCGAGTCGAACTTAGCCCGGACAAGACACTCATCGCCAATCCGAACTGTTCGACGATCCAATCGGTTGTCGCACTCGCACCGCTTGCGGAAGTATACGGGTTGACGCGCGTCGCTTACACATCGTATCAAGCCGTCTCCGGGTCGGGTCAAAAAGGGATTGAAGACTTGGAACGCGGAGCACGCGGCGAGGAACCGAAAAACTATCCGTATCCGATTTACGATAACGTCTTGCCGCACATCGATGTGTTCTTAGAGAACGGTTATACGAAAGAAGAACAGAAGATGATCGAGGAAACACGTAAAATTTTGAACGCGCCGAACCTCGGGGTGACGGCGACATGCGTCCGTGTCCCGGTCCGTAATAGCCACGCCGTCTCGATCACGGTCACGCTCGACCGCGAGGCGACGCTAGCCGAAGTGAAAGCCGTGCTCGCGGACGCGCCAGGTGTCGTCCTCATGGACAACCCGGGCGAACTCGTCTATCCGACACCGCTCGATGCGAACGGGACAGACGACGTGTACGTCGGTCGTGTCCGTGTCGACGAGTCGCAACCGAACACGTTCCATCTCTGGTGTGTCGCTGATAACGTTCGAAAAGGCGCCGCGGCGAACGCCGTCCAAATCGCCCAATGCATGATTGGGCAGACAGCTACGAAATAAGGGGGAGATTATATGTTCACAGGAGTCGCAACTGCACTCGCTACGCCGTTTCAAGCAGACGGTCAGCTAAATCTCACAGCGTGGGAAGCGTTGATTGAAGATCAAATTAAAGAAGGTGTCAGCGGTCTCGTGATCGGGGGAACGACTGGTGAAGGCATGACCATCACGGACGACGAGTTCGAGACGCTTCTCGTCAAAGCGATTGAAGTCGCGGCCGGCCGCGCCGTTATCATCGCCGGGACCGGGTCGAACAACACGGCGCTCAGCATTCAAAAGACGAAACGGGCCGCCGAACTCGGAGCCGAGATGGCGATGGTCGTCACGCCTTATTACAACAAGTCGACGCAAGCGGGTCTGATTGCCCACTTCACAGCGATCGCCGACGCGTCACCGATTCCGCTCATGCTCTACAACGTACCGTCACGCACGGGTGTCGCCCTTGATCCGGCAACGGTTGGAGAACTCGCCGACCACCCACGCATCGCTGCCCTCAAGGAAGCGAGCGGGGATATCTCGGTGATGGCTCAAATGATGGCGCACGTGCCGGAAGGCTTCCCAGTCTATTGCGGGAACGATGATCAAATCCTTCCTTATATGGCTTGGGGCGCGCAAGGTGTCGTCTCGGTCCTCTCGAACGTCTATCCGGGTGCGACGGTCGCTTTAGCCGAAGGGCTCCTCGCCGGAGATTTAGAGACGGCCCGCACATGGCAGCTCCGACTGCTCCCGGTCATCGACGAATTGTTCACGGAAGTGAACCCGATTCCGGTCAAAGCGGCACTCAATGCACGCGGCTTCGAGTTCGGTGCACCACGTCTCCCGCTCGTCCCGATGAGCGCGACGGCCGAGGCCCGCTTGTTGTCGGCGATGGAGCAGTTCAATGAGGTGAGACAGTGAACTTACTCATTCATGGCTACGGAGCGATGGGACAGATCGTCGAAGAAGTCGCCCGGACACAAAACTTGAACGTTGCGGCCATCGTCTCACCGGCCGGAGGGGAGCATCCCGTCTCGTTGCAAGACGTCGAGGCCGACGTCGATGTCGTCATCGACTTCTCGAACCCGGCACTGTTAGATGATGTGCTCGCTTTCGGGAAAGCCAAGCAAATCCCGCTCGTCATCGCGACGACGGGTTTCTCGGAAGCGGAACTCGCCAAAATTGAAGCGGCGTCTCAGGAGATCCCGATTTTCCAGTCGTATAATACGTCTTATGGGATCGCGCTCCTGAAACAGTTGCTCGACCAACTCGTCCCGCTCACGCTCGGTTATGACATCGAAGTGATTGAGGCGCACCACCGCAAGAAAGTCGACGCACCGAGCGGCACGGCGGAATTACTCGCCCGTGCCATCGAAGCCAAACGCGATGTGACACCGGTATATGACCGGACACCGCGTCGCGAAGCGCGTGCAGCCGATGAACTCGGCATGCACTCGGTGCGCGGCGGCACAATCTTTGGGGAACACACGGTGCTCTTCGCCGGAGACGACGAAATGCTCGAATTGAAACATACGGCCCTGTCCAAACGTGTCTTCGCGAACGGGGCCCTCGCCGCGGCGGCGACGATTCTCGACCGCCCGGCCGGACTATATAATTTAACGAACCTATACGAGGAGGCCACTCATGTTACTCACAAACGCTTATGAAATCGCGCAATACATTAAAGATGCCAAGAAAGAAACGCCTGTCAAACTATACGTCAACGGTCAATTGGCCGGTCTAGACATCGAAGGGGCGAAAGCATTCGGGACCGACGAATCGAAATTATTCCTCACGACGGCCGAACGCGCAGCCGCTTTCGTTGAAGCGAACGCAGCGGTCATCACAGATACGCATCTCGAATACGACCGCCGGAACAGCGCCGTGCCGATGCTCGACACGACGAAATTGAACGCGCGCATCGAACCAGGTTCGTTCATCCGGGACCACGTTCAAATCGGCAATAACGTCGTCGTCATGATGGGTGCCGTCATCAATATCGGTGCCGTCATCGGTGACGGATCGATGGTCGACATGAACGCGGTCATCGGTGCACGTGGAACGCTCGGGAAGAACGTCCATCTTGGAGCCGGCGCTGTCGTGGCGGGTGTCCTTGAGCCACCTTCAAAAGACCCGGTCATCATCGAAGACGGTGTCATGGTCGGTGCGAACGCCGTCATCTTGGAAGGCGTCCGTGTCGGTGAAAACGCAGTCGTCGCAGCAGGGAGTGTCGTCACGCAAGACGTCCCAGCAGGAAGCGTCGTCGCCGGTACACCAGCCCGTGTCATTAAGCAAAAAGATGAAAAAACCGCAGAAAAAACACAACTTGTTGATGACTTACGCTCCCTGTAACGTATAATAGACAGAAAATATAAACAATGAATGGGAGAGTTGAACAATGGAACAGTATGGACAATGGATGTGGCAAGACGGGGCTTGGATCGAGCCGAGTGACGCGAACACGAGTATCATGACGCACGCGATTCACTACGGTAGCGGGTTCTTCGAAGGGATTCGGGCATACCACACAGAGGAAGGCCCGGCCATCTTCCGACTCCGTGAACACTTGGAGCGACTCGTTCGTTCGTGTGCATACTATCACGTCGACTTGCCGTACACGGTCGATGAGCTCGAACAAGCGACAATCGAATTGATCGAACGCAACGGCTTCGAGGCTTGTTACATCCGCCCATTCGTTTTCCTCGGCACACCTTGGCAGGCACTCATGCCGACGCAGGAAACGAAAGTACACGTCGCGATCTCGTGCTGGCCGCTCGGCGAATACTTCAGCAAGACGGTCGGGATTCGCGCGAAAGTCGCCTCGTATCGTCGCGTGTCTTCGACGATGATGCCGATGCAAGCGAAAGCGGCGGCGAACTATATGAACTCGCAACTCCTTAAAGGAGAAGCGGTGCGCGATGGATATGATGAAGCAATCGCCCTCGACATGAACGGAAACGTCAGCGAGGCGAGCGTCGCCAACATCTTCCTCGTCAAAGGAAACAAAATCTTCACACCGTCACTCGATTGCTCGGTGCTCGACGGCATCACGCGTCAAACGGTGATCGAACTCGCCCGTGAGGAAGGGTTCGAGGTCATCGAACGCCACATCGGACGTGACGAACTATATGTCGCAGATGAAATCTTCTTAACGGGGACGGCGGCTGAAGTGACGAGCGTCATCGAAATCGACAACATCTCAATCGGCGGCGGCGTCCAGACGGTCGCGACGAACATGCTCGCGCGTTACCGTGAGGCTGTGACGGGTCAAATTCCGACACACCGCGATTGGATCACGTTCGTCAAAGCTGGAGTCAAAGAATAAAGGAGTTTTTTGTATGGGAGTCACAATTGACTTGAATGCGATTCGCGAAAACAAACGTCGGATTGAAGCGCTTGGCCGACCAGTGTTCGCCGTCGTGAAAAACAACGCCTATAACTTAGGGATGGAGCCAGTTGTGACGACACTGTATGAAGAAGGGGTGCGTCACTTCATGGTGACGACGCTGGACGAGGCGAGCGAGGTCCGGGCATCAGCTCCGGAAGCGCGCGTCCTCGTCATGAACCCGGTTTACGACTGGGCAACCGTCCATCGTGACCAACTTGACGTCGCCATCGGTTCCTATGACTGGCTCGTCTCGCAACGGGATCAGTTGGACGGTGTCCGCCTTCATTTAAAGCTCGACGTCGGGATGAACCGATTCGGTGCCAAGACGTTCAAAGAAGCGCTGGCCATCGTCGCGTTTTGCCAAGACGAGGGGCTCGACCTCGTCGGGTTATGTACTCATTTCCCGCTCGCTGACGCCGACAACGCAGAAATCGAACACAGTGTGCACGTGGAACGGTTCGCCGACTGGTCGAATCGTCTCATCGAACGGCATTCGTTCGACATCGTGCATGCGGCCAATAGCGCCGCGACACTACAAGCGGATCCGCGCCTCGGGCATTGCACCCATGTGCGCGTGGGAATCTTCCTTTATGGCTACTCTTCGGTCGAACCGGTCGATTGGCTCATCCCGGCGTTTCACTGGGATGCGGAAGTCGTCGCCGTCCATGACATCGAGGCCGGTGCCCACGTCGGTTACGGTACGGGCTACACGGCCGAGACGAATGAACGCATCGCTGTTCTCTCGGTCGGTTATGGCGACGGACTTATGCGAGCCCGGCGCTTCTTACCGGCCCACATCGAAGGACGGGCCTATCCGTTCATCAGCAACATCTTCATGAGCCACAGTTTCTTGCGCGTCGATGACACGATTCAAGTCGGAGACCGTGTGGAGCTGTACGGCCATCTCACGAAAATCGATGACGTGACCCGTACCGGGCACGCCAATAACTCAGAACAATTATGCGCACGCTCATGGCGTGTCCCGCATCGCTTTGAAGGAGGCAATGTATGTACACCACCAACCAATCAGTTTGTATGATCGAAGGCGTGTCCGTCCGTGAACTTCAAGCGACGTACGGGACACCGCTCTATATCATGAGCGAGCCTGAACTCGAGCGTCGCCTCGGCCTCGTCCGGAACGCGTTCCTCGACAAGTATCCGAACACATACGCGCTCTACGCATCAAAAGCGATGTCGATCGCGGCCGTGTACGACAAAGTGATGGCAGCGGGCTTAAGCATCGACGTCGTCTCACGCGGTGAGATGTTCGTCGCGCTCCACGCAGGTGTCCCGGCTGACCGGATTCACGTCCACGGGTCGAACAAGACGGTGCAGGACATCACGTTCGCACTCGAGAACGGCATCACCCATTTCACGATTGACAATATGCGCGAAATCGGACTGTTGTCGGGCCTCGCTGTCGAACACGATGTCGACGTCGACGTCCTGCTCCGCATCGTCCCACAAGTCGTCGGAGGCGCCCATGAGGCGATTCAGACGGGTGGGGTCGACACGAAGTTCGGCTTCCCGACCCACGACGACACGTATCTCGAAGCGATCAAGGCGACGCTGCAGGCGGAACGTCTGCATTTGCAAGGCATCCACTGTCACGTCGGCTCGCAGATTCAAGAACCGACGTTGTTCATCAATACCGTCAAGACGATGGTCAACTTCATCGAGACGATCCGTCAAGAGACAGGATATACGGCCGACGTCTTGAATATCGGTGGCGGCTTCGGTGTCGCCTATCTCGAGTCGGACGACCCGCTCGACTTCGCCGATACGATGACGCAAGTGATGGACACGCTCGTCGCGGAAGTGGAACGCTTCGGCTTGCCGCTCCCGAAAATTGGGATCGAACCAGGCCGTTGGCTCGTCGCCAACGCCGGTGCGACGATCTATGAAGTCGGGACGGTGAAAGAAGTGAGCGGTGTCCGCACGTATGTCTCGGTCGACGGAGGCATGACGGATAACATTCGTCCCGCCCTCTATGATGCCGAGTATGATGTGATTGTGGCGACACGGATGGATGAGCCGAAGACGATTGAAGCAAAAATCGTCGGGGCGTGTTGCGAGTCGGGAGACATCATCTCGAACCGTTCGCTCATCCCGCCGGTCGAAGCTGGCGATCTCCTCCTCGTCAAAGCGACGGGAGCGTACAATTTCTCGATGGCGAGCAACTATAACCAGATGCTCCGCCCGGCCGTCGTCTTCGTGAAAGACGGGACACATCGTCTCGTCGTCCGCAGACAGACGCTCGAGGACTTGGTCGCCTGTGAGGTCGTCGGGCAATCGACATGATAGAACGAACGCATTCCTGACTCAGGGATGCGTTCTTTTTGTCGAAGTCATTCTCCTTCAAATGAGAAATGTTTTCAATTATGATGGAATAGATAACAGAGGGGGAAGTGACTTCAATGGAAAAGACAGCAGGACAACAGTTGATTGAGTCGCGGCGGACGATTCGGATGTTCACTGAAGAACCGATTGCGACGAAAGTACTCTATGAGTTGTTGGCATCGGCGCATCAGGCACCGTTTCATAACAAAGTCGAACCGTGGAATCTTTATTTGTTCAACGGGGATGGAAAAGACGTCTTGCTTCAGGCGCTCGAACCGGCGTTTCAAGATGGACCAGAGGCGAAGCGCGAGAAAATCGCGGGACGCATCCGGAACGCCGCAGCTTGCGTCTACGTGACGACGAAGCATTTCGAGACGGACAAAGGGAAGAAAGATGCGCTACTCGCGACGGCGACGATGATTCAAAACTTTCATTTATTGTGTAGTGAGCAACAGATCGGCCTCGTCTGGCGGACGGGCGGTATTTTTGAGGATGCCAGGCTTCAAGAGATGATTGGGGCTGAGGGTGAGACGTTTGTCGGACTGCTCCAGCTCGGTCGTTACGAAGACGTACCGCCGACGAAGCAACGTCAATCGATTGACGCTTGCTTGACGATTTTTGAGTGAACGAAAAGGTCCGAGCGTAGGTGACTACGATCGGACCAGTATTTATAGGTCAATGCGACTGAGCCGTTCATGTGAGCGCTCAGTTTATTTTTTTAACTTGGTTGCGAGCCAGTCTTGAATGACATTCGTTGGAATCATTTTGTTCACGTTCCCTTAACTTTAGTTTCTTCCTCTTTAGTATTATCCGATTGCAATCGTTCCCAAACCTCTCGATGTGTTCCTTGCAGCGTATCGTCGAACGAATCCTCGATATGCAGGCAATAGCTTGGGTTAACGGACGAGGCGTTACAAGTCTAACATGAGTTCGGCATGGTTTGGATACATTACAATTGGCCCCTTTCGACACGTCGGCTTGACTACATCCTCAGTATACAAAGGAAACATGAAGAAAAATCGGGATAATCGTTAACAATTTATGAATCTTGTAAACGCTTTCACAAACTTTGTGTCGATGTGAGTGGCTCGCATGTCGTCAAGTACTGCTCAGCCCGTTTCGCGTATTTGTTGACGGTCCGTTCCATGATGAAGCGATCCTCGTCATTGAGCGGACGGACGACTTTGGCGGGCACGCCCATGACCATGACGCCTTCCGGGATTTGCATGTTCGGTGTGACGAGTGCACCGGCTGCGATGAATGAACCTTTGCCGATTTTGGCTCCGTCGAGGACGGTCGCATGCATGCCGATGAGACACCCTTCTTCAATTTCGCATCCGTGAATCATCGCCATGTGTCCAATCGACACCCGGTCATGGATGATGGTCGGGGACCCTTCATATTGATGGACCATCGATCCGTCTTGAATATTCACGTACGAACCAATTTGAATCGGTCCTTCATCGCCGCGGATGATCGTATTGAACCAGACGCCGGAATGGGCGCCAATCGTGACATCGCCGATGACGTGCGCCCCTGGTGCGATGAACACCGTCTCATCAACATGTGGAATCAATTCTCCTAATTTGTATTGCATATGTGTAACCCCTTTCAAACGGATATGCTTTCATTGTCGCATAAGTTGAAAAAGAAATTGCACCGGAAAGATTATTCTTGTTAAGATAGTAAAAATACGTAGAAAAAAGGAGACACACAGATGGAGAAACAACATTTGATCGACATCGCGGCGAAAAAAAAGAAAGCAGCGGTCGTCTTTAAAGATGTGGCGGTCATCGACGTCTACAGCCGTGAGACGATTCGCACCGACGTCGCCATCGACGCCGGCTATATTGTGGCCATTGGGGACGGCTACGAAGGGGAGACCGAATACCATGACCCGTCTTGGACGCTCGCACCGTCATTCATCGATGCGCATGTCCATATCGAGTCGTCGATGGTACCCCCTCACGAGTTCGCCAAAGCGGTGCTTCCGCTCGGGGTGACGACGGTCATCGCCGATCCGCACGAGATTGCGAACGTGAACGGGGCACTCGGCATCGAGTATATGCTCGCCGACGCTAAAGGGTTGCCGCTCGACGTGCGGATGATGCTCCCGAGCTGTGTGCCGGCGACGCCGTTCGAGCACGCCGGGGCGAAGCTATACGCCGAGGACTTGGCGCCGTTTTTAGGGGACCCGGGCGTCCACGGTCTCGGCGAGGTGATGGACTATCCGTCTGTCGAGTCCGGAAGTGAGGATATGCTTCAAAAAATCGCACAAACCGAACACGTCGGGAAAGTCGTCGACGGCCATGCTTCGGGCCTCGGTCCGGACCAGCTGAACGTATACCGGACGGCAGGGATCATGACCGATCACGAATGCACGACGGCCGAAGAAGCGCTCGAACGGGTCCGGCGCGGCTTTTATGTTCAAATTCGAGAAGGGTCGGTCGCGCGGAACGTGGAGAAAGTCAGTCAGGCCATCACGGAAAGCAACGCTCACCGTTTCCTGTTCTGTACGGACGATAAACACTTGGACGACCTTGTCGCCGAAGGCGGGATCGACTACAACATTCGCATGGCAATCAAACAAGGTGTCAAACCAGAAACGGCCTATGCCGTCGCTAGTCTGCACGCGGCCGAGGCGTACGGACTCAAAGATGTGGGTGCCATCGCTCCTGGCAAACGAGCAAACTTTGTGATCTTGTCAGACGTCCAATCGGTAAAAATCGAAACCGTCTACGTGAACGGGGAAGTCGTCGCCGAAGAAGGCAAGGCGACGTTCGAAGCCGACGGGATTGAAGTGCCGAAACCGATGAAAGGTGAACTCAAACTACCCGATTTGACGGCGGACTCGTTCCGTTTAGCCGTGAAAGAAGAAGCGGTCGATGTGATTCAAGTATTGCCGAACAGTCTCTTGACGAAGCGACAGCGTCTTGTCTTCACACCTGACGCGTCCGGAGCCGACCTCGCCCAAGACATTGCCACGCTCGCCGTCATCGAACGCCATCACGGGACGGGTCACATGGCCCTGGCCCCGGTGACAGGGTTCGGCTTGAAGCGGGGCGCGCTCGCGGCGACGGTCGCCCATGATAGCCACAACCTCGTCATCGCCGGGGTGAGCCCGGACGACATGTTGCTCGCTGCGGAAACACTTGAAAAAGTGGGCGGTGGTGTCGTCGCGGTGTCAGAAGGGAAGGTGCTGGCGGTCTTGCCGCTCGAGATTGGAGGACTCATGACGAAACGTCCGTATGCGGAAGTGGCGGACGTGCTCGAACAGTTGAACGATGCGCTCGACGTCGTCGGCGCCCATCGTCATTTCAATCCATATTTGACGATGTCGTTCCTCGCGCTCCCGGTCATCCCGGATTTGAAGTTGACCGATATGGGACTATTCGATGTGACGACGTTCTCATTCATCGAGTCGTAAGTCAGTCTAACGTATGATTTTTGTTAAGAACGACCCGAAACGATTGAACGCTCTTGGTTAAGTTGGTATAGTTACGACAAGTTTCATCGGTACAAATGGAAAGGGGGGATATAACAGATGGAACAAGTTGCTTACAACCGGTCGTATGATGAACATGAGGATTTGATCAATTCTGTATATCGTGCCTTCCAGGATCGATGTGAAGAATTGCCTGACGAGACGCGGACGAAACGGCGGTTGCGTCATCTCGTCTTACTGACGATTAAAGACCATACATCGTCACACGCCGAACGATTCGTCTTGTATCATTTCTTTAGTGATTTCTTTAAAGCGGTCGAGTCTGACGATCAAGCTGCACTCGCTGTGTTAAAACAAATCATCCGAGATGAAAAAAACTGTTGATTAGTCACTATGACCTATGATAATTTAGACGTAACTTTAAATGAATATTCGTGCTATCGATGAGGTAGAGGTGCGATGCTGATGAGTAAGTAGTCCGAGGATGACAACGGTGAAGACTACAGAAAGGCAAGATCGCCGAAGTGTAAAGTCATGTCTCTGACTTTGTGCTGGGCTGACGGGAAATACCCGTCAGACTGCCATACATATTTACGTATGGAGCGCTCCAAGTCGGCTAAGAAAGACGGAACATCCAGCGAGGGTGTCGGCTTTGTTGCCGATGCCCTCGCTTTGCGTTTTTTTAAGCATAGGGGGGCCTCATCTCTAACAAAAGAGGAGGAAATCACATGGTAGATTATTCAACTTCGGTACTCTCACTCGTACCGGCTTTACTCGCCATTATTATGGCCATCACAACACGGAAAGTCATTCCGTCACTCGGTGTCGGGATTATCGCAGGGGTGCTACTGCTTCACAATTTCAACCCGCTCGAATCGATTCAGTATTTATGGTCAAACATCATTGCGCTATTTTGGGCGGATGGGGCCATCAATGAATGGAACGTGCTGTTGATCGCGTTCTTGCTCTTGCTTGGCATCTTGTCATCGATCATCCAAACGTCGGGCGGCGCCCGCGCGTTCGGAGAGTGGGCCGCTTCAAACGTCAAGACAGCCCGCGGTGCTCGTCTCGTCTCGTTCGGACTTGGGATTTTAATTTTCATCGACGATTACTTTAACAGTTTAGCCGTCGGGAACATCAGTCGACCGCTCACAGACCGTAAAAAAGTATCACGTGCAAAACTCGCCTACATGATTGACTCGACTGCCGCACCGGTCTGCGTCATCAGCCCGCTCTCGAGTTGGGGAGCTTATATCATCGCCATCATCGCAGGTATCCTGGCGAAGTATTCGATTGATAGCTACTCATCGTTCTCAGCGTTCATCCAAATCATCCCGATGAACTTCTATGCCATCTTCGCACTTATGTTGACGGCGTATGTCGCCTACACGGGACTTGCCATCGGACCGATGCGCACACATGAACTCCGTGCCCTCCAAGGGGAGCTCTACGATACATCGAAAGGTGCACCGATGGGGATGAGTGAAGACTTGAACGAACATGATGGCGGAAAAGTCCGCGACTTGATTGTCCCAATCATCGTGTTGATCATTGCCACTGTTTCAGCCATGTTGTACACAGGCGGACAAGCGCTTGCTGCCGATGGTCAAAGCTTCTCGCTTCTCGGTGCGTTCGAGTCGACAGATGTGACACGGTCACTTGTGACCGGTGCCGTCATCAGCTTGCTCGTTGCGCTCTTGCTCTTGATTGGTCGTAAAATTCCAGCTAAAGACTACGGTCATGCGACTTGGGCCGGTATCCGTGCCATGTGGCCCGCCGTACTCATCTTGCTCTTTGCCTGGACGATCATTGCCGTCATCGGAGATATGAGAACGGGTGATTACTTGGCAAGTTTCGTTACAGATTCGATTGCAGCATCTTACTTGCCGCTCATCTTGTTCGCGATCGCCGGTCTGATGGCGTTCTCGACAGGGACGAGCTGGGGGACGTTCGGTCTCATGCTTCCAATCGGGGCAGACTTGATTATGGCCGTCGATCCGGAACTGTTGCTCCCGACACTCGCGGCGGTGCTCGCTGGTGCGGTGTTCGGTGACCACTGCTCACCGATTTCGGATACGACGATCCTCAGTTCGACGGGTGCTGGATCGCACCATATCGACCACGTGTTGACACAACTTCCATACGCATTGATTGCGGCTGGTGTGTCAGCGGTCGGGTATTTGGTCCTCGGGATCACAGGCTCGATGTGGATCGGCTTCTTCGCAGCATTCGCGACGTTCGTCGTGGCCCTTGTCATCGCGCAAATCATTTCTAAACGCGGACGCGTGCCAGCTGATATGCGCGCTGAACGCGAAGCGTAATTCATCTAGATTAAAGGCGTGCCACCGCTCGTGGCACGCCTCTTTTTTGTATTGGCATAGGTGTCGATGCACAAACAAGCCCTGCCACAGGAGTGACAGGGCTTGCTGATTAGTTGACGTCCAACCACTTGAAGCTAGCGTCAGCTCCGAACGGATGGCGGTGCATGTTTTGAATGTTTGAGCGTTCGAGGTACGCTTCACCTTTTTGATAGATCGGTGCGATCGCGAAGTCATCTTCGAGCAAGATGCGTTCTGCTTCTTGCATCGTTTCCCAACGTTTCATTTGATCGGCTTCTTGTTTCGCGCTTTGGATCAATTTGTCGTACTCGTCGTTCGAGTAGGCCATCCGGTTGAACGGACCGTCCGTTACCCACATGTCGAGGTACGTCATTGGATCCTGGTAGTCAGGGCCCCAGCCAGCAGCTGAGACGTCGTACTCACCTTTACCTTCGAGGTCAAGGAAGTTTTTGAACGGCTGTTGCTTGATGTTGAGCGTGAGGCCAGGGAGGTTCTTCTCGAGCTCACCTTTGATGTACTCGTTGACTTTCTTGAACGCTTCTTCATCACGTGAGAGGAATTCAAGTTCGATCGTTTCGACGCCAAGCTCGGCAAGACCTTTATCCCATGCCGCTTTCGCTTCGTCGACGTTGTAGCTTTGAAGGTCTGGATACTTCTCGCGGAAGTCGGCTCCGTCTTCTGTGAATGTGAAGTCTTTCGCGACGATATAGTTGGCCGGCTGTGAGCCGTCTGTCAAGATGACGTCTGTGACACCTTGCTTATCGAAGCCTTTCGCGAGCGCCTCACGAATGTTGACGTTTTGGAGCGCTTCGTTTTTCTGGTTGAAGCGAAGGAAGTTGATGCGTGCGTCGGCACGAGTCTTGAACTCTTCGCTGTCTTGGAATTGTGGCACGAATTCAGACGACAAGAGCGTGTAGTCGACTTCGCCCGATTCGAACAAGTTGACACCCGTCGCGACTTCTTTGACGACTTTGACGTTGATCGTCTCCATCTTGACGTTTTCAGCATCCCAGTAGTCCGGGTTCTTTTTGTATACCCAACCTTCGTTGTCTTGCCAGCTGTCTAAGACGTAAGGCCCGTTGTAGAGCGTCTTATCGACCGCGCTCGCGAACGACTCGCCTTGCTCTTCGACGAACTCTTGCTTTTGTGGCATGTACGTCGGGAACCCTGTCAACCCGAGGAAGTAAGGGGCTGGTGCTTCCAATTGAACTTCGAGCGTCTTCTCGTCGACCGCTTTCGCGCCGAGCGCATCGAGTTCTTCTTCGCCTGCAAGGATTTTGTTGGCATTTTTCAAGTCTTGAAGGATGTACGCATATTCCGCGCCTGTCTCTGGGTTGAGGGCGCGCTTCCATGAATAGACGAAGTCTTCAGCTGTGACCGGTGAGCCATCTGACCAGTTCGCATCACGCAACTTGAAGGTGTATGTAAGTCCGTCTTCTGAAATCTCAACGTCTTCAGCAATTCCCGGTACCGGCTGGTTGTTCTCATCAAGACGATATAGTCCCTCGAAGACGTTGTTCGTCACGATGACCGATGTCGAGTCCGTTGTGAGCGTTGGGTCGAGTTGTGGTAAATCCGTCGCCGAGACGAGTGTGATTTCCTTCTTCGCATCACCCGATGATGATCCGTCCGACGAGCTCGACGATGATTCTTCTCCGCCGCCACATGCTGCTGTCGCAAGCAAGGCAACACCCGATAAAGCTAACCATTTCTTATTACGCATTGTCATACCTCCCGAAAATTCTGATTCTTTCGAATATATTGCAATTAAACTACAAACAAGATGAATGCGCAATAAAATTTTTTAAATTATTCGAAAATATAAACATTAGTGAAATGCCTATCTAAACGTCATTGGATTCAGTAGAATAAGGAAATCATCGAATGATTATACATTATCCATGTATAGTTATTCGTCAGACGTCAACTTTTTTTTGGAGGGTTTGGAATGAAGGGACAATCAGCCGGGATCGGCTTTTTCGGGCTTGCTGCCATGGTCGTCGGAACGATGATCGGCGGAGGCGCATTTAACTTGCCTGGCGCGATGGCGCAAGGTGCCGGGGTCGGTTCGGTATTGATCGGTTGGACGATCACGGGCATCGGCATGGTCATGCTCGCGTTCGTGTTTCAATTTTTAGCGAATACGCGTCCTGAGCTTGAAGGCGGGATTTATGCCTATGCAAAGGAAGGGTTCGGCAAGTTCGTCGGTTTCAACAGCGGGTGGGGTTATTGGATGTCCGCGTGGATCGGGACGGTGGCGAACATCACGTTGATCTTTAGCACACTCAGTTATTTCTTCCCGATCTTTTCGGCAGAGCATCGGGCGTTTCGATTGATTATGAGCGCGATCGTGATTTGGGGGCTGTTCTGGATCATCTCGCGAGGGATGAGAGAAGCGGCCCTCCTCAATATCGTCACGACGATCGCGAAGCTCGTCCCAATCTTTTTATTTATCATCCTTATCTTGTTCGCTTTCCGGATCGACACGTTCCAAATCGACTTTTGGGGTCAGTCGGGCTTCAGCTGGTCACAGGTGTTCCCGCAAGTGAAATCGACGATGCTCGTAACGTTATGGGCGTTCGTCGGCATCGAAGGAGCGGTCGTCTTATCATCACGGGCCCGTCATAAACGAGATGTCGGACGAGCGACGGTGATCGGACTGGTTGGGACACTCGTCATTTATATGATGATCTCAATCCTATCGTTCGGGGTGATGACCCAAGAGCAACTCGCGTCACTGGCGGAACCGTCGATGGCGTATGTGCTTGAGGCGGTCGTCGGTCCCGTCGGTGCGACACTCATCAATATCGGCCTCCTCGTCTCGCTCTCAGGTGCGTTGCTCGGGTGGACGATTCTCGCGACAGAGATTTCTTATGTGGCAAGTCGCGACGGGGTGTTCCCGAAATTGTTCAATCGGCTCAATCGGAATGAGACGCCGGTGAGTGCCTTGTTCATCACGCAAGTCTTCACACAACTCGTCACTATCATTGCACTCTTCTCCGAACAGACCTATTTGGTGCTCTCGAGCATTGCCGGGATTGCGGCCCTCGTCCCGTACTTGTTTTCCGCTTTGTTCGGTTGGAAAGAGGCACGACGCACAGGGACGCGCTCGATGCTTGTCATGTCGGGCATCGCGACCGTTTACGCGGCATGGCTCCTCTATGCGTCGGGTGTCGAATATATGCTCATCGCGATGATTCTTTACGCGCCGGGCGTGTTCGTCTTCATGCTAGCCGAACGTGAACAGGGCCGGCCGTTCCTGAGCCGTCTGCAATATATGATTGCGGTCGTCATCCTGTTGGCGGCCACGTACGGCGTCTATGGACTATGGACGGCCACGATCAGCCTATAAAAAAGTCATCGAACGTCGTGAAGACGTCCGATGACTTTTTTATTGATTTCCGCCCGTTAACAGGCGAACGACTTCGATTGGAGGCATTGGCTTGGCGTACAAGAAGCCTTGGAACGAATCGCAGGCAGTTTGCTTCAAATGATCGAGCATCTCTTGGTCCTCGACGCCTTCGGCGACGACGTGCAGATGTAGGCTCTTGCCGAGATGGACGATGACATCGAGCAAGTGCGACTTCGAGGCGAGCCAATCGTCTAAAAAGACTTTATCGATTTTCAGCTCGTCGACCGGGAACGACTTCAAGTATTGGAGTGAAGAGAATCCAGTTCCAAAGTCGTCAATCGACAGGCGATAGTCGAGCCGCTTGATTTGATTCATCCGGGCGATGATTTCATCCGTCTGTTGCATGACGAGACTTTCCGTGATCTCGAGAATGATGTCGGACGGGTTTAAATTGAGCTGTTGCTTGATATTTCGGAGCGTATTGATGAAGCTGTCGCTCCGGAATTGGTTCGGTGAAATGTTGACAGCCATCGACAACGGATAATCAACGAGTCGTTGCCATGCTTTCAACTGTTTGGCGGCCTCAAGGATGACCCAGTTATTAATCGGGACGATCAGCGCCATCTCCTCGGCGAGCGGGATGAACTCCGACGGCGGGATTTGACCGAGTTCATCGTGATGCCAACGGAGAAGCGCCTCGAACCCGATGAGCCGGTCGGTCTTCAACTCGAACTTTGGTTGATATTCCAAATAAAAGTGTTTTTCCTCGAGCGCTTGATAGAGCGCTTTTTCGATATGGATTTGACGTGAGAACGCGTCGTCCATGTCTTTCGTGACGAACTGAATCGTGCCGACGCCAATCCGTTTCCCTTTGAACAAGGCGCTCTCGGCACGCGTATATAGTTCTTCTAATGAAGATGTGGCCGATGGATAGAAGACACAACCGATGGAAATCGACACCATGATCGAGTGATGATAAATCCGGAACGGTCGTTGCAGTTCATGTTGCAATTGGCGCAACAACTGGAACACTTCCTCTTTCGACTCTTCAAAGAACAGGAGTCCAAACAAACCGCCCGACGGATGGAACATGACGCTCGTCTCGGGCATGAACTGAGTGGCCCGCTCTTTGATTTGGATGAGCAGTTCATTGCCGACGCGTGAACCGAACGATTCGTTGATGATTTTGAAGCGATCGATATCGAATAGAGCGACATGGACCAAACCGTCCCCTTGATCGACAGTTTTCAGGACGTGGGCATATTGGCGAAGCCACCCTTTTTTATTTAATAGACCGGTCAAATCGTTATGATAGGCGAGGTAGTTGACCTCTTGCTCGAGCCGTTTTTTATCCGAGACGTCAAATCCGAAGGCGGTATATTGCACGACTTCGCCTTCTTCGCTCAAGATTGGGACGACCGTCAAATTGAGCCAGCACGTGTTCGCCGTATGACGTTCCGAGCGGATGGGCATCTCGCCGTTCCAAATACGGTCGGTCGTAAGCGCTTGAAGCACGTCCTCGGCGATCGGGTCATTCTCGAATGACGGATGGATGAGCTCGAACCAATTACGACCGATAAATTGGTGGTCAGGGGCCCCAATCAATCCGCATAACAACGGGTTGACCTCGGTGATTTCCCCATACGCGTTCGCAGCCAGATAATAAGTCGACTGCTCAATCATCGCCTGAAAATGATGGAGTAAGTTGAACTGTTCCGTGCTGATGAGCGGACTAAACCCTTTCGGTAAAAAGGCTAAAAAATAGCCGGTGAAATCGTTGATGGAGAAGGATTGTAAATAGGCGGTCGCATAGACGACCGAACCGTTTTTATGTTTGAACGGCGTCATTGCCGTCGTCGAGAACGGATATTGAAGGAGCAGTGGCGACCACGTCTCGAGCGTATGCTCTAAGTGCTGGACGACCGGGAGCGGGTGGTGAAGGACCTCGTCCCGTTCCCATCCGAAGAGCGTTTCCGCATGCTCGTTCCAAAGAAGGACGTTGCCGTCGAGGTTGATGTAACAGCATGGGACAGATAAAGCATCGATGAACTCGTCAATCGGCAAATCGCGCAATGAAGCCACAGCATTTCCTCCAATCTACATCAAATGAATCGTACTCTACGTTCAGTGTACCTTATTTTCCCAACCCGAGGAATGGGCAAGTTGGTCGTTGTCAAAAGAAAGACGGTCATCATATACTGAAGGAGTAAGATAGTTTTTTGATAAGGGGGAAATCAAATGTCAAAGACACAAGAAGTGATTGAATTGACAGAGAAGTTCGGGGCGCACAACTATCATCCACTTCCAATCGTCATCTCGGAAGCGAAAGGGATCTGGGTGACAGACCCAGAGGGGAACCGCTACATGGATATGTTGAGTGCCTATTCGGCCGTCAACCAAGGTCATTGTCATCCGAAAATCATCCAAGCGCTAAAAGATCAGGCGGATAAAATCACGCTGACGTCACGTGCGTTTTACAATGATCAACTCGGTCGTTTCTACAAAAAAGTGGCAGCGCTTACAAACAAAGAGATGGTGTTGCCGATGAACACGGGTGCGGAAGCAGTCGAAACGGCTGTCAAAGCATCACGTCGCTGGGCGTATGAAGTGAAACAAATCCCAGGCCAAGCGGAAATCATCGTCTGCTCGGGCAACTTCCACGGCCGGACGATGGCGGCGGTGTCGATGTCGACAGAAGCGGAATATCAACGCGGATTCGGGCCGCTATTGCCAGGGTTTAAAGTCGTGCCGTACGGTGACATCGATGCGTTCGAGGCGGCCATCACTGAAAATACGGCGGCGTTCATCGTCGAACCGATTCAAGGCGAAGCCGGGATTATCATCCCACCGGCTGGTTATTTGAAACGTGCCAGTGAGCTCTGCCAGCAGCATAATGTCTTGTTCGTGGCCGATGAGATTCAATCGGGGCTCGGTCGCTCAGGCAAATGGTTCGCCATCGAATGGGAAGATGTGGAGCCGGATATGTATATTCTCGGAAAAGCGCTCGGGGGCGGCGTATTCCCGGTATCATGTGTCGCAGCCAATGAGAGCGTCTTGAGCGTATTCAATCCAGGGTCACACGGGTCGACGTTCGGCGGGAACCCGCTCGCGGCAGCCGTGTCGATCGCGTCGCTTGAAGTGTTAGAGGAAGAGCAACTGCCACAACGTTCACTTGAACTCGGGACGTACTTCATGGACCGATTGAAATCGATCGACAATCCGCTCATCAAAGATGTACGTGGACGCGGTCTGTTCATCGGAATCGAATTGACAGAAGCGGCACGTCCTTATTGTGAAGCGCTCAAAGAGCGCGGTCTGCTCTGCAAAGAGACGCATGAGACGGTGATTCGTTTGGCGCCACCACTCGTCATCACGAAAGAAGAGCTCGATGAGGCGTTCGAGGCGATTTCAGCCGTGTTCGCACCAGCCGCTATTTCGTGATTGCGCATCGCTTGTTATAATGAATACAGACTTAAACACCTGTCTCGCGACGTGCTCGCGGCAGGTGTTTTTTTGAAGGGAGACGGGGCCATGCTCTATGTATACGTCGGCTTGGCGGGAGCGCTCGGTGCCTTGGCACGTTATGGGATCGGGACAGGCATCGAGACGTTTTGGATCGGTCTGTTTCCGCTCGGGACGCTGCTCATCAATTTATCAGGAAGTTTCGCGCTCGGTTGGCTGACACACTTTCTGTTTCGGTCCGGACGTCTCTCCCCGAGTGTCGTCACCGCGGTCGGGACAGGGTTCATCGGCTCGTTTACGACGTTCTCGACATTCAGTGTGGAGACGATTGAATTGCTAGAGGCTGATGCATTCGGTTCAGCTCTGCTTTATGTGACGCTCAGTCTCGGACTTGGGCTGTTCAGTTCATGGCTCGGATTTTGGTTTGGGCGGCGACGGTTCGATCGGGCTGTCATGCGAGAGGGGGGAGTACGATGACGCTTCTCGTCATCATGATCGGCGCGTTCTTCGGGGCGATGGCGCGATTCGGGGTCGGTCAGTTCGTCAAAACCCGGACGACATCGGCGTTCCCGTGGGCGACGCTCATCGTCAATGTGACTGGTTCGTTTGGACTTGGGTATTTATACGGGGCGAGTGTTCACCAAACGCTCATGCTCGGTATCGGTGTCGGCTTTCTCGGTTCGTTCACGACGTTCTCGACGTTCAAGCTCGAAGTGATGCGGTTCGTCGCCAAAGACTGGCTTCGTTTCGGGATGTATTTGCTTGCGACCTATGTACTTGGTCTGCTGGCGGCCTATCTCGGTTATCATCTGCCATGAAAAATCCCTCGGAAACTTGTTCCGAGGGATTTGTTTTATTCGCTAAGTTGAAGTTTTTCAGCACAAGATGGGCACGTGTTCTCGTAAGACTCGCACTGCTCATCCATCTGTTTCCCGCATTCTTGACACGTCTTGTCCGGTAACTTCCGATAAAATTCGACGGAAGATTCAAGTCGGCTTGCCCATTCATTCATTGTAACTGCCCCCTTTATTTAAGTAACGTAGCTGTTATGTTGTTTTGATTGTATTATAACAGTAGTGTTTAAGTCAACAATAATATATAACAGATTTATAAATCGGATTTTGTTAGAATGAGAGTACAGAAAACGAGGTGAGACGGATGAAAGCACCCCAGTGTGAAACAATCGCCATTCAAAGTGAAGATGTGACGGTGTTACAACGGGCACTGACAGACCTAGATGCGGTTCGAGTCAGTCGGTTGTTCAAGGCGTTCGCCGATCCGACCCGGCTCAAAGTGTTGTACGTCCTGACGTTAGAACGGGAACTGTGCGTCTGTGACGTGGCGGCCGTGATCGGACATTCAAACGCGACGGCGTCGCATCATTTACGGACGTTGCTCGAGCAAGGGCTTGTCAAATATCGAAAAGATGGAAAAGTCGTCTATTACTCACTCGACGATGATCACGTCCGGCTACTCGTCGAGATCGCGATGGCCCACAGTGCCGAACAAATTGATGCGTGACAAAGAGCCAGCTGGGATTCCAGTCGGCTCTTTTTTCGGTTGTAATTGTGATGGAACAGCGTTACGATATATTCAAATGAACGTTTGAATGTAAAGGGGCGAGATAATTATGAAACGGGATGTATTACCTGTCGAAGGGATCACATGTACGAACTGTGCCGCCAAAATCGAGAAAAGCGTGACGGGAGAGGACGGTGTCGCCGCTTGTCAAATCGATTTTGCGACAAGTCGAATGATTATCGAATGGGATGATTCGAAGGATCACACGAAGACGCTCCGCGCCATCGAAGCGACGATGGGGCGAATTGAACCGGGTGCACATTTTGTCAAAGACGAGGCGGAAGTGCCGATGTCGGGTCGCTTATTGTGGCGGTTTGGCGTCGCGTTCGCCCTGCTGCTCGTCGGTCTGTACACCGATTTGCTCTTTGTGTACGCGATTGCCTATGTGGTCGCAGGCTATGACGTCGTCTATGCCGCAATTCGCAACGTATGGCATCGGGAATGGTTTGATGAAAAATTTTTAATGTCGATTGCGACGATCGGTGCGATTGCGATTGCGGAGTATCCGGAAGCAGTCGCCGTCATGCTGTTCTACCAGCTCGGTGAATACTTCCAAGCGCGGGCCGTCCACGCCTCGCGACGGTCGATTCAATCGCTGTTGAACATGAAACCGACGATTGCGCGCGTGTTCGAAGATGGACGAGAAGTAGAAAAACGTCCTGAAGAGGTCGCAACCGGTAGCATCATCATCGTTCGAGCAGGCGAACAGATCCCGATGGACGGTCGTGTGCTGCGAGGCTCGAGCTCATTGGATACGGCGTCGCTGACAGGTGAGTCGTTACCACGCCCAATCGGTCCCGAGGAAGACGTCCTTGCGGGAATGGTCAACCTTGACGGGCGGCTCGAAATACGAGTCGAACGCCCGGCGACTGAATCGAGCCTGCAAAAAATGATTGCCCTCGTCGAACAAGCGAGCATGAACAAGGCGAGAACGGAACAGATGATCACACGGTTGGCGAAAGTATACACGCCGGTCGTCGTCGTGCTCGCGGCGGTCGTCGCATTTGTTCCACCACTGTTTGTCGGAAATCTCGAGGAATGGGTATACCGGGCCTTGATTTTCCTCGTCATCAGTTGTCCATGCGCCTTGGTGATCTCGATTCCACTCGGCTATTTCGGTGGGATTGGAGCAGGTTCACGGCGGGGCATCCTAGTGAAAGGCGGCGAATATTTAGATGTGCTCGCCGAAGTCGATACGGTCGTATTAGATAAGACCGGTACGCTCACGACCGGCCGCTTTGAAGTGACCGATGTCGTGACAAACGGGGAGCTGACGACAGACGAGTTGCTTCAGCTTGCCGCCCGTGTTGAGATGGCCTCCACGCATCCGCTCGCAAAAGCAATCGTCGAGCATGCGGGTCCAGTCGCACCGTTCTCGATGATTCAAGAAGAACCGGGATACGGGTTGATGGCGATCGACGGTGAAAACCGCATTTACGTCGGCAGCGCCCGCTATGTTCAAAAATTGGGTTATCCAACCCCGGCGGAGACATCGGGGACGATCGTCCATATCGTCAAAAATGACCGTTGGCTCGGCCGAATCGAGTTGAGAGACCAAGTGAAGCCAGATGCGCAAGAAACGATTCAAGCTTTGAAGCGCTATGGTTATCAGACGGTCATGTTGACCGGGGACCGGCAAGAAGTCGCAGCCGCCGTCGGTTCGGCAATTGGAATCGATGAAGTGAGAAGCGAATTGCTTCCGCATCAAAAAGTCGCAGAAGTCGAACGGTTGGCGGCAACTGGCAAGGTCGCTTTTGTCGGTGACGGATTGAACGATGCGGCGGCGCTCGCACGAGCCGATGTCGGACTCGTGATGGGCGGCGTCGGGAGTGATGCAGCGGTCACGGCAGCCGACCTCGTGCTGATGAACGACGCTCCGCGAGACGTCGTGGCAGCGATTGAATTAAGTAAGCGGACACGGCGGATTGTTTGGCAAAACATCACGTTCGCGTTCGGTATGAAGGCGCTCTTCCTCTTGCTCGGTCTCTTCGGACTAGCCTCGATGTGGGAAGCCGTGTTTGCTGACGTCGGGGTTGCCTTGCTCGCCATCGGGAACGCCGCACGTCTCATTCATTCCAAATAAAAAGACCTCACAATGGAAATTGAGGTCGAGGGATCGTCTCATTGGAGACGGTCTTTTTTTCGTGTTTTGAAGAGGAGAAACAGCAAAACGAGCAGTGCGGCGATGAGCAAGATGGCAATCGACGTGAGGGCTTGAATCAACACATCGATTTGATTCTCGGTCGCGACGAGTTGTTTGCGGATGTCTTCATACTGTAGTTTCTTCAATGCGCGCAAATCTTCGAGGATCGTTTGGCGCTGATCGGTCATCGTCTCGGCTAGCTCGGTCGCGGCCTCGAGATCGCCGCGCTCATAAAAGACAAGCACTTCGGCGGCGCCTTGCTCCCATATTCCGTCACGGTAAAGCAAATCAATCAGCGAGCTCGGTGTGTGCGGGTCGTTCGTGATCGACGTCTTCAACTCTTCAGCTTGCTGGGACAAACTGTAATACGATTCTAAAAAACGCCGGTCTTCGTAGGCGAGCAACCCGCGAATGGCGTTGGCTCGTTCAATGTTAAAATACATGATCTCTTCGATGGCATCATAGGAATCGAGGCGTTGACTATGAATCGACTCGAGCTGATGTCTCGTGTCTCGAAGTTGAAACCCAAAACCCGCAAGGATCAGCGCGGATAAAAGTGACAACAAGATGAGTAAGGTCAGCCATTTCTGTTGGGACACGGTCATCCCTCCTTCCATACAATCGTACAATATTTACCGATTTCGTCGCAAAATATTTTTTTGGAAAAGGAAAATTTCGGGTAAAGGTATAAATATATAGTAAAGCGTTTCTTGTTATCGTTTACAATGAAATGAGGAACGATTTCATTCATAAGGAGAATACACATGCCAGAGAACTCATCGTTACACAAGTTACACCAGGTCTTGAAAGAAAAACGAACGAACATGGAATACGACATTCCGGCCTTGTGGAACCGCCTGCAATTCCCTTCAGAGCCTGTCCGAGATGGCGTCGAACGGGTCAATCCATATGATTTCTTGATCGAGACGATTGAAAAAGCGATTCTCCCGCATGCGGTCGACGGACGAGATTATCATCAGTCGGTCGCCCAAGCGGATGGATATCTTCAAACGGGCGGCGATTGGATCAAGCGTGCCTCCGTCTATTCGATGCAAGTCCGGACCTCGACGTCATGGGATCATGATGGTTCAGGTTATGTCGAGATGGAAAACTCGGTAGGGATGAAGGACACGGGAACGTTCGTCAAAACGCTCGCGCTAATCCCGCACTTGCTTTATATCGGAATCGACACGTTGTTCTTATTGCCGATCTCGCAACATAGCCACAAAAATAAAAAAGGCGAATTTGGTTCTCCTTATGCCGTGCAAGACTTCTTTGGAATCGATGAGGAACTGAAAGAGACGTTGACGGGAGACGGGTTGACGGTCGAAGAAGAGTTCGCCGCGTTCGTCGAGGCGTGCCATATGGTCGGGATTCGTGTCGTCATCGATGTCATCCCGCGCACATGCGCCCGTGACAACCGTCTCATTCTAGAAAACCCGGAATGGTTTTATTGGATCCCGGTGACAGAACTCGACTACTATCACCCGCCGCACGTGCCCGGTATCGGAGAGAACGTAAAACCAGAGCACGCTTTCTTGCCAATGATTTACGGGTCGGAAGACGTATGGGCGCATTTGCGTCGCTTCTCGATGGCGCCGAACCTCGTTGACGCGGACAAGTGGGAGACGGTGAAGACGTACTTGCTCGAGCACCCGGAAGAGAACTTGCTCGCGGTCATCGAGCGTGAGTTCGGTTTGACGACCGCTCCAGCTTTTTCGGATTGTATCAATGACCCGCAACCGCCATGGTCGGACGTCACATACTTCCGTCTGTTCCTCGATCATCCGACAGCGGCAGCGCCTTACGTCAGCGAGGCGAACTTGGCTCCGTACATTCTGTTCGATTCGATCAAGTCGAATCAATTCCGGGGCGATCAAATCAATGAGCCGCTATGGGCGATGCTCGCTGATATCATCCCGCACTACCAGCGCGAATTTGGAATCGATGGGGCCCGCATCGATATGGGTCACGCCTTGCCGGTCGATTTGGCACAACGGATCCTTCAACAGCCACGCGCACTCGACGCCAACTTCAGTTTCATCGCTGAAGAATTGATCGAAATCGGAGCGTGGGCAGCGAAAGAAGCGGGCTATAACATGATTATCGGCTACGGGTTCTATAAAGAACCTCGATTCGATACGCATGAGACACACCAGTTCATTTATGACTCACGTTTCTTACCGTTGCCGGTGTTCGCGGCCGGAGAGACAGCGGACACGCGCCGCGTGGCGACACGGGACGGGGGACGGCAAGCGAGTCGCTTGCTCACTGTGTTGAACGGCTTCGTGCCGAACGGGGTCCCGATGACGAACTCGGGGCTCGAACTGTATGAGACGCAACCGATGAACACCGGGCTCGACTGCCGACCGGAAGAAGCGTACCAACTCTTCCCGACCGATCCGTACTTTGGTAAGCTCGCCTTCTTCGACGCGTATCAGTTCCATTGGGATCACCCGGAACGAGACGAGATGATCGAACTCATGCATCAAGTTGCCGAAGTGCGTCGTCGTTGGTTGGACGTCCTCGTCAACCCGAGTCATTTCGAACCGCTCGCGATGACGCACATGGATGCGCCGTTCATCGGCCTCGCTTGGCTGCGTCCGGATACGAACGAGACGCTCCTTGTCGTTGCCAACACGAGCATGCATCATCCGCTGCAGGGGAAAGTCCCGCTCGACGGGGTGCGCCGCCGTAACTGGAACGCAAGCCGTTTCGCCGAGATGGTCTACTCACCGACGTCATGGCCGTATGCCGAGCACTCGTTCGATGAGAATTGGGACCTGTGGGTCGATTTGAAGCCGGGCGAAGTCAAAATTTATGAGATGAAATAAGCAAATACCCCGAATCGATTTACCGGTTCGGGGCATTTTTTGTCACATCGTCTGCTTCATGTAGTAGATGACAAACTCATCGAGCGGCATCGGCTTCGCATAGCGATACCCTTGCATCGAATCACAGCCGATCTTTCGTAAGAAATTCTCTTGATATTCTGTCTCGACCCCTTCGGCGACGAGTGCCATCCCAAGTTGTCGGGCCATGGCAATGATCGTCGCGGTGACGGTTTGATACTCCCGGTTCTCTTCGAGTTGCATCGTGAACTCGCGCGGAATCTTTAACTCGTCAATCGGATAGCGGACGAGGTAGGCGAGTGAGCTGTAGCCGGTCCCGAAGTCATCGATCGACAGTTTGATGCCGAGCGCCTTGAGTTCGAGGATCCGTGTCAACACCCGGTCGGAATGGTGGGCGGCGACGGTCTCGGTCAATTCGAAGTTGAGTCGGCTCGGTTCGATTGGAAACCGCTCAAACAAAGTCGTCAAATACTCGATTAAATGTTCATCGAACAATTGACGGACGGAGAGGTTGACCGACAATTTCGGCAAATTGATGTCTCCTTGCTCGAAGGCGTACATCAATTGGAACGTCTCATGGATCATCCAGCGACCGAGATCATGGATGTGGCCCGTCTCCTCGGCGATTGGGATGAATTGGCTCGGCGGGATGAAGACCCCATCGCGTTGCCAGCGCATGAGCGCCTCGGCCCCGATGATGGCTTTCGTCGAGGCGTCGACTTGAGGCTGAAGGTAAAGCGAGATCTCGCCTTTTTCAAGGGCGGTGTCGAGCCCTTCCATCAACAGCTTGCGTTCTTCTTTATCCGCACGCAGCTCTGGCGCGAACAGGACGGTCTCATTACGTCCCTTGTCCTTTGCCTTGTACATCGCGAGGTCTGCGTTTGAGAGCAAGTGCTTGAGCGTCGATCCGTGGTCGGGATAGCGGACGATGCCAATCGACGCATGGATCTCGACGAGCGTTCCGCCCATAAAGTAAGGCGGGCGATAGACGAAGCGTCGCAACCGTTCGACTAACATCTCATCATCATCATGTTCGGCGACGACGATGAACTCGTCACCGCCGAGCCGTCCCGCGTACTCGTTCGGCAATAAGGCACCTCTTAGTCGTTTGCCGATGTGTTGCAGCAATTCATCGCCCATATGATGGCCGAACTGGTCGTTGATCTCTTTGAAGCCGTCCAGGTCGGAGAACATGAGCGAGAATCGTCGTCCTTCGGCGATGAGCCGTTCGATTTGTTCTTGCAACGCGTAACGGTTGTGTAGTCCCGTCAAACTGTCATGATTTGCTTGATAGTAGATTTGTTCTTGTTGCACGATCATTTGGGTGATGTCTTTGACGATGGCATAAATGCCTTCGACTTCCCCGTCGATAATCATCGGGATGTTCATCAGCTGCCAAACTCGCTTCGCCCCGTCCTCGGTGACGACATCGACGTCGAGCGTACGCGGGCGACCGTTCTTCAAATCATGCAATACGGTCGCATAGGCGGACCGGTCTTTTTGTTCGATGATATCTAATATGTTGGAACCGATGAGTGTCTCTGTGTCATGACCGAGCACCGAGCTGCCGGCCTCGTTTACGGACAACACTTCACCGTGAAGGTCGAACAAGAAAATCGGTTCGGCATGATAGGCGAACAGGGACCGATACTGTTGCTCCCGAATTTCAAGCTCATGTGCTTTCGTCGTCACTGCGACTTCAAGGTCAGTGTTGACGGTATGTAAGCGGTGGCTGATCAAGGCATTTTGCTTGGCGACGACGAACTGACGAATGAGTAGCAACAAGACGGCATTCGCGGTCATCGAATCGAGCACGGATGTACCGAGCAACCGATCGGAGGCGAGCATGAACAGCATGACGATTGTGCTATAGACGACGTAATCGAACACGGAGTCATGGACGAGCGCGTCCTCGGTCGATTCATCAAACACGTAACTGATGGAAATGATGAAAATACTGGTCACTTGAAGCAAATGAATTAACTCGTGGCCGATGCCGTTGAAGATGAGCAATTGGTTCAAAATCGAAGCGGTCGTGAAGCCAAGAACGCCGACCAATAACAATACGCGGAAGCTCTGACCTGCCGAAGTGATTCGATTCAAGTAGAGAAAGCCGAGCATCATGTACAGACTGATCAGCACCATCTGTTCTTCAAACCCATTCAAGTTGGCGGCATAGCTCCCGTTCTCGCTCGAATAAATGAACAGATGCATGGCGCCGATCAATAGAAAACTGAGCAAGGCGAAGATGTCAAACGTTCGCAGTTTCAATGTCCGAATCTCAATCGACTGGGTGATCACGATCAACGACATGATTAAATAAAAGAAGTTTTGGATGAACGGCATAAGCTCAATTCCAGTTGACATGACGAAGTGATGCCCGACTAAATAGGCGATGAAACAAACGTTTCCGGCGCTAATCAGTAAATGGATGTAGCGACGCATGCCGCGATTCCGAAGGACGGCGGTGATGCTGAAGGCAGTCGCGATGAGCGTGACCGCCGTGAAATAGACGAACAAACTCGTCTCCCTCAAGTCATAAGGGGTGAACAGGATCAATAAAAGGCCGAGAAAAAAGGTCCCGACGAGCAAAGCGGGGACTGTTTGGCGCAACGAGTGGTTGGTCAACTCATGCACCTCCTTCTGTATATGTCTAAGAGGCTCATCATTATTATCGGATTGTTTATGGATTTGTTACACCAAAAAAATCGACAGCAAGCTGCTGTCGATTACAAGGTATACGAATGCTCTTTGAAGTTACCGACGACCGAATCGATTTCCGAGACGGTGACGAACGCTTCCGAGTCGATATCGGAGACGATTTGACGTAGTTTTGGAATTTCATTGTTTTGCACGACGACGTACAACATTTTCTTCGAGTCGTTCGAATAACCACCGGTTGCGTCCATGATTGTGACACCGCGCTTCAAGTTTTGCTTGATGACGAGGTTGATTTCATCGGCTTTCTTACAGATGATGAAGCACTGCTTTTGTGCCGAGAAGAATCGGTGAATCGTCAACAGCGTTCGCGACCGGACGAAACTGAGCACGAGCGCGTACATGACCGCTTTAATATCGAACGTGATGAACACGAGAATATAGACGATGATGTCTTGCGTCAAAAAGATCTTAGGGAGCGATAAATTGCGGTTGTTCGTGTAAATGACTTTCCCGAGAATATCTAGGCCACCGGTCGAGGCACCTGCGAATAACAGCAAGGCAAGTCCGAGACCGGAGACGATTCCGCTGAACACCGAGGCGACGAGCGGGTCGTCGAGCGGGGTCGGCGGGATGAGCACGGGCAACGTATCGATCAAGATAGATGATAAGACGACGACGAGCCCGGTCATGAGAATGAACCGTTTCCCCAGATATTTAATCCCGACGATAAAGAGCGGGATATTCAACACGAGTTGCGTGAATCCGATCGGTGTGCCGAACAGCTCGTTGATGATCAAGGTGATCCCGACGATGCCCCCGGACCCGATCTCGTTTGGTTTGAGCAATAAGCCGACAAAGATCGATTGTAGAATCGTTCCGGCGATGATGAACAAAGTCGTCTCGACGGCGATTCGTTTTCTTGATTTTGCGTACATAGATGATGGCTAGGCGCCATACGCCCCCTTTGAAATAAACTCACTCAAGCGTACTCCGATGGTGGAGGAATTTCAAGCGCCGAACGATTACAATTCGTTGTGGAAGCGGTCGATATCGCTTGCGAGCTGTTCATGCACGTAATCGATGACTTGAGCGTCATCGAATAAGCCGAGTGGGGCGTCGTCCGGAATCGCATCGAATGGGGATACGAAGTATAAGACGGCCGCAACGAGGGCATGTTGTTTGTCCGGCTGCATCTCGAACTGGTGGTTATAGACGGCACGCAACATGTTGAGTAACTGTTTCATTTGGAAGTAGAGCGTCAGTTCTTCTTCGCGCTCGATATTGCTAATCTCGTTTGAAGCGACGTCGACCGTCACTTTAGCGAGAGCGAGTTCGCCTTGGACCAAGAGGTCACCTAATGTTTCATTGTCGGTATAGTCCTCGGTCGCGCTCGTTAAAAAGTGTGTGTACGTTGTTTTCCAATCTGACATGTATATTCCTCCTTCTATCTTCATCTACTAATATGCCCGTTTTTGCGATTTGGTTGCAACTTTTCCGAAAATTTAAGAAAATAGAAATAAGTGAAAAAGGAGGAACTGTACATATGTCTACTGTAACCATGCCGACTGAGGCAGAATTTGCCCGCTACGCTGAGCTTGCCGTCAAAAAAGGCGTCAACATTCAGCCGGGCCAACAGCTCGAAGTCCGAGCTGATATTAGCCAAGCACCGCTCGTCCGTCAAATCGTGAAAGCAGCTTACGCGGCTGGCGCGAAACAAGTGTATGTCAACTGGAGCGACGAAGAGACGACGAAAGTCCGTTACTTCAACGCCCCGGCGGATGCCTTCAAAGAATACCCGGAATGGCTCAAGGCCCGTTTTGAGCAATTGGCCGAAGAGAAGACGGCGTTCCTATCGATCGTCAGCGACGACCCGGACGCACTGAACGGCGTTGAGTCGTCACGCATCGCGGACTCGAACCGTGCTGCCGGCGTGGCGCTCGCGAAATGGCGCAAATATGTCATGAGCGACAATGTCAGCTGGTCAATCGTGGCTGGCGCTTCGGAAGCATGGGCGAAGAAAGTCTTCCCAGACCGTGAAGACGCCGTACCAGCCCTTTGGAAAGCGATTTTCGAAGCGACACGCATGGACCAACCGGATGTGGTGGCGGCGTGGGATACGCATGACGCATCGCTCCGTGAACGCGCGACGTTACTCACGAACAAGAAGTACTCGAAGCTCCATTACAAAGCACCGGGCACGGAGCTGACGATCGGCTTGCCGAAGAAGCACGTCTTCCTTGGCGGCGGCGGTCCGAACATCGACGGTGTCGATTTCATCGCCAACATGCCGACTGAAGAAGTGTTCACGCTCGCCGATAAAGATTCGGTCGAAGGACACGTCTCGAGCACGAAACCGCTCAGCTATAGCGGCAACTTGATCGATGGATTCACGCTCTGGTTCGAAGGCGGGAAAGTCGTGAAGGCGGAAGCGAGACAAGGACAACAGGCACTCGATGAGTTGTTGAACCTCGATGAAGGGGCGCGTCGTATCGGAGAAGTCGCGCTCGTGCCGGACGACTCACCAATCTCGAACTCGGGTCTCCTTTTCTATAACACGTTGTTCGACGAGAACGCATCATGCCACTTGGCGCTCGGACGCGCGTACTCGACATGTCTCGAAGGCGGACCGCAAATGTCAGCCGAAGAGCTCGCCGAGAACGGTGCGAACGACTCGATGACACACGTCGACTTCATGATCGGCTCGGCCGAGATGAACATCGATGGCGAACTTGAAGACGGTTCACGCGAAGCCATCATGCGTGACGGCAACTGGGTCATTTAATCAAGCAAGAGACGAATCCCTTCGTGGAATTCGTCTCTTTTTTCATGTCAATTCATAGAGAAAGGCGAGGGCGTTCGGTAACCGACGCCGCCACGCGATCTCGTTATGGACGGCACCGGGCTCGACCTCATAGCGAAAGGCGATCCCTGTTCGCGCGACCGTCTCGACGAGTTTCGCATTCGTATAAAGGTAATCCTCGGGCGTGATCGGTCCGCTCGTCTCGTTCGTCCCGATGTCCATATAGAGACGCGCCGTCACATCGGCCTGCTTCACTTCCCGAATGAGGGAGTCGAGATTAGCCCAAGCGGCCGTCGAGAGCGAGCCGACGCGCCGGATGGACGGATAGGCCGTCATCATATAGAGCGAGATGACCCCGCCCATCGAGCTGCCCATCACGCCGACGTCGTCCGGGTCGGTCGCGTAGCGTTCATCAATCCACGGCTTCAACTCTTGCATGAGCCAGTCGGCGTAAGCACGCCCTTTACCCCCGAGCGTGGGCCGTGTCCTGGCGAGTTCCGGTCCAATCCGCCGGTACAGCATCTCATCCTCATAAAACGAATACTCATCGTAGCGGTCGAGCCAGTCTGGGGCACTCGCGATGGCGACGACCATGAGCGGCAATTGTAAGTCCTCGATGTGGCGGTCGATCGACCAACCTTCGCCGATTGTGGCGGTCTTGCCGTCGAACACGTTTTGACCGTCGTGCATATAGAGGACCGGGATTCGCTCGTCAGCCGACACAAAGTCGGGACGATAGACACGGACGATTCGTTTCCGTCCGCGTGTCGTCTCGGTCGGTAACGTAAAGCTGAATTGCTCAAGCATATAAAGCGCTCCTTTCCCATCAACTGTCTCCATTTTGCCGGGTGGAACCGGGGAATGCAATCCGCACACTTGACTACCTACCGTTCGTTAGGTAAGGTGGTGAGAGAGAAAGGGGACAATCTGTGATGAATACGAAACAACGAATCGAACTGGCGGCGCGGCGCCGGTTTGCGCTTGAAGGATATGAAGGCTTGTCGCTCGCCTCGCTCGCTGAGGATGTCGGCATCAAAAAGGCGTCGCTATACGCCCATATCGAAGGGAAAGAACAACTGTTCAAGCAAGTCGTCGAGGACATGGGGAACCGTTATGCACACATCTGGCAGGAGGCACGGGACGCTTCCGTTGACGCTGCGCCGCTCGAGCGGATCGAGGCGATCGTCGAGGCGTTGATTCGCTTCTTTGAAGAAGAGGAGACATGGATGCTGACGAAGCGGATGTTGCTCGTCCCACCGCCCGAGTTGCGATCGTTCATCGAGGGGACGCTCGGTTCGGTCGAGACGGAACTGCAAGCGTTCGAGAAAGAACAGTTTCGATTGGCGATGGAACAAGGCGCCTTACCCGAACAGTCACTCGAGGACGTGTATGACGCGTACTATTGTTTTCTAGACGGGGCGCTTCTTTCGCTCTTCACGCTTGAGACGAATCGCCTCAAACGGCAACGGGCCGCATTCACGATTTTCAAGAAAGGAGTCGGTTGGACATGAAACAAGATCAACTAGCCTGGGTTTGGCTCGTGCTCGCCGGTCTGCTCGAAATCGTTTGGGCGACGACGATGAAGCTGTCGAACGGGTTCACGGTGCTCGGTCCGAGCGTGATGACGATTCTATTATTGATTGTGAGTTTTGGATTGTTGGCGATGTCGTTCCGCACCTTACCGGCCGGGACAGGGTACGCCGTCTTTACCGGCATCGGAGCCGTCGGAACGGTCATCGTCGGGGCGCTCTTGTTCGACGAGGCGCTCACCGGGATGAAGCTCGTCTTTATCATCACGCTTCTGATCGGTGTGGTCGGACTGAAACAAGTGACGGGAGGTGAGTCGGCATGAGTTGGGTATTTTTGATTGGTGCGGGTCTTGCTGAGATGATGGCCGTCTTTTGGATGGGTAAATCAAAAGGCTATCAGATTGTTAAATGGTCGATCTTGTCGGTCGGAACGTTTGCCTTGAGCTTTTATTTGTTGTCGCGTTCGCTCGAGACGCTCCCGCTCGGATTGGCGTATTCGATTTGGGTCGGGATTGGGGCGGCCGGCGGGGTCGTGCTCGGCATGCTGTACTTGAACGAATCCCGGGACCGGTGGCGTATCTTCTTCTTATTGCTTATTATCGGAAGCGTCATCGGATTGAAAGTTGTCGCATGATCAGGATTAGCTTCGAATAAAAACGGGAATTGAATAGTTCAGACTGTGAACGAAAGGGGCGGGGACGATGAGTCATATCAAACTGCAATCCGAGCGTCTACGACTCGAACCTTACACGATTGCTGATTTTTATTTCGTGAAATCGCTACTCCAAGATCCGCGCGTGATGCGTTTTATTAGCCCGGACGGAAAGCCATATACGGATGAACAGACGATCGAGTGGTTCGAGCGCCAGTTGGCCCGCTATCAGACGGGTCGTCAAACCGGGTTGCTCAAATTGATGTCGCATGAAAATGACGAGCCGATCGGTCATGCCGGCACGTTGCTCCATGAACTCGACGGCACGATTGAACTTGAAGTCGGATATTGGTTGGCGCCGAAGCATTGGCATATGGGCTACGGACGCGAGGCAGCGGCTCGTCTCATGCGTCATGCGTTCGAAGAAGGTGAGAAAGAGATCATTTCCTTGATTCATCCGGATAACGTCCCATCGCAACGAGTCGCGAAAGCGAACGGATTGCATTGGGACCGTGACACTGAATATCAAGGCATGCTCGTCTCTGTCTACGCCGGAGATTTAGAGCGGTTATGCCGCCATATGAAACGGGAAGAAATGACGCGTTGAAAAAAAGTAAAAAAAGTTTTAAAAAACAGTTGCCAAGGCATTAGTTTCTTGATATATTAATAGTGTCCTTAAGAGAGGACACGACCTGATTCTGTAGCTCAGCTGGGAGAGCGCTACCTTGACAGGGTAGAGGTCGCTGGTTCGAGCCCAGTCAGAATCACTTGGGTGCCAAACCCGATGCGAAACCCATAGGAACGTGGGTTTCCGCGAAGCCACTTCTTGCGAGAAGTGGCTTTTTTTTGTTTTTCTTTCAATTGACAGTCTACATACACAGTTGGTATATTCCTCTCAATACATACAGAAACGGGGAATATTACAATGGTCTTAACCGGAACAATCGTCAACGCGGCGTTGATCGTGATTGGCACATTACTTGGACTTTTATTTCACCGCATCCCCGAACGAATGAAAGAGACGGTCACCGCAGCCATCGGTCTCGCCGTCGTCTTGCTGGGGATTCAAATGGGGATGAAGAGTGAGAACTTTTTAATCGTCATCGGCAGTCTCGTCATCGGGGCGGCGCTCGGTGAATGGTGGAAGCTCGATGAGAAGTTGAACGAGGTCGGCTATCAATTGGAACGCCGACTCGGCGGTAAGAGCAAGTCGAGTATCGCCGAAGGCTTCATCACGGCGACGCTCATCTTCGTCATCGGGGCGATGGCGGTCATCGGCGCACTCGACAGTGGATTGCGCGGGGACCATGATGTCCTCTATACAAAAGGATTGATTGACGGCTTCACGGCACTCGTCCTTAGCTCGACGCTAGGGATTGGGGTCATGTTCTCGGCCGTCCCGGTTCTCTTATACCAAGGGGCAATCGCCTTGCTCGCCATCCAAATCATGAAGTTTATCCCGGAATCGCTCATGGATGACTTTATTTTAGAAATGACAGCGACCGGCGGTGTCATGATCGTCGCAATCGGTTTAAATTTGGTCGGCATCACTCGGATTCGCGTCGCGAATCTATTGCCGGGGATTTTGATGGTCGCCGTCATCGTCACCGTGTTACATATCTTTCAATGAACAAATGGACGGGCGCAAAAAACGCGCCCGTCCATTTTGATATGCTCCCCAATAGGTAGACAGATGAAATAACAAATCTGTTTATCTGATTGGGGAGTGTTTTTTATGTCGAAAAGTCGGCATTCG
>NZ_JACSLO010000013.1:0-77868 GCF_018618195.1 Exiguobacterium sp. s7
TGGCAAGTCCTTTTTCTTTTCTAAAATAGGAGTGCAGAGTTGTGTACGTTTCCGTTGCACACTTCTGCACTCCTATTTTGCATTACACACTTGGCAGCAGCCACTTTACTTTTCGTATCTAACTGATATTTTCCCATTTGATTCACCTGCTTTCATTTCATTGTGATTGAGTTGCTCCATAAAATCAAAAGACCTTCTAATCTCAATGAAATTAGAAGGTCTTCATTAAAAATCATTGATTGCAGTCGTTGCAGACTGCTTAAAAATGGAGACGGCGGGGGTGGATGGGGCCGCCGTCTTGGGTGTTGGGGTTGTTGGGTTTTAGAGAGTTTTTATGCCTAAATTTAAATTGGTGAATGCCAGTTTGACTGACTATCATACATTTCTCAGTTTAAATTACATAGAACTGAAATAGTTTTATAAAAAGATAATATCTGATTGCCTCATATGATTAACAATTACCTTATATTTATTGTTAGCACTATTCCCATATAAAGAGGATTATTGTTAAACTCCACGATAAGCCTTTTGCTACTAAGCGTTATATTTCTTAAAATTCTCAGCCTGCTCAAATATCTCTTTGAATACCTCATCACTTGGTACAGGTGGATATCCTTCTTCATCGAGTGTAATTATAAGGTCTACTTTCAACTCTGCCTTGATATCATCTCGGCTCGACCAGTCTGTATATTTGGCTTTATCTGCAATTATTGTTTTAATTGCTTGTGATAATTTGATGAGTTTATCATGTGGATATTCAAACTTATATTTTTCTGAAATGGCTTTAAGAATATCGTAAAAGGCCTTTTCTTCAAAGTCGATACCTAAATCCATAAATGAATCACGCTCTTTTATTAAATCCGCAAATAATTCTGCAAATTGTTCCGCAACGTCTTCTAATACATCACTTTGTAACACTTGGAAATCTGTTCGTTCATTATAATGTTCTACTAGCGCTTTAAACCTTCTTGAAAAATCGACACCTTGCATTTTATTAGTCTTTTTAAATTCTTCAATTGCTTTTGCTAACAATTTTTGTAGCAGCTTAATCTTAGTGTTTGGTAATTTGATTTTATTAATTTTATTTAAATAGTCATCGCCAAATAAATCCGAACTGTTGTTAGGATCATCTTTATCTAATTTAAAGACTTCTTCAATACCCTCACTAATTAGAGCTTCCTTCATCATCTGTCTTACTTTTTCATTCATTTGTGCAGTATCTGGAGCTTCACCTTTTGTTAGTTTATGAATAATCGATCGAACTGCTAAATAATAATGAACATAATCTCTTTCTTTTTGACTAATATCTTCACTAGAAACACATAAATTATAAGCAGAACGAAGCTTTTTAGTGATGGCCATGAAACGCTTTTCCAATTGCTCTGTCTGTTGTGCAAACTCGGCTGCTTGATTTAGACATTCTAATTGTTGTAAAGGTGTTCCAGTGAAATAGGACGTATTATTAAAGGTGTGGAAAATTCTTGATAATAAGTCGAGTTGGTCTTTCACTATTACCACAGCTTTTTCAATACCATCAAAATTTTCTCCTTCAACCACTCCATACTTCTTCATAGCTACATTCAGATTACTTTTAATACCGAAATAATCGACAACTAATCCAGTCTCCTTACCTTCATAAACACGGTTTACTCGTGAAATAGTTTGGATTAACGTATGCTGTTGAATAGGTTTATCAATATATATAGTGTCTAGTGAAGGTACGTCGAAGCCTGTTAACCACATATCAACAACGATGGTGATTTTAAAATTCGACTTTTCGTTTTTAAATTGTCGATCTAATTCTTTTCGGTATTCTTTCGTGCCTAATAGGTCATATAATTCTTTACTATCGTCCTTGTTACGTGTCATGACCATTTTAATTTTTTCCATAGGCTTAATTTCTTTTTTTTCTTTATCTGTAAGGTTTACACCTTCGTCACACACTTTAACTTCTGCCCATTCTGGACGTAATGCGATGATTTCCTTATATAAATCAAATGCGATATGTCGGTTAGCAGCAACAAACATTGCTTTTCCTTTAACGGTTGCGCCTTCTTCGATTCTCTTTTCATAATGCTCTACAAAATCTTCGGCAATCAATTTTAGTCGCTTTGGATCTCCTAAAATCACTTCCATTTGAGTTACGGCACGTTTACTTTCGTCTATTTGATATTCATTCGCTCCAGCTGTTTCACAGACTTTATAATATTTTTCGATTTCTTGAAGCTTTGATTCATTAAGATTTACTTTCGCAGCTCTTCCTTCATAAACGATTCGAACTGTAATTTCATCGTAAACCGCCTCTAACATTGTATATGCATCTTCAACTTGACCAAAAACATCAATCGTGGCATCTACAGGTGTTCCAGTAAACCCTACGTATGTAGCATTAGGTAAGGAATCATGAAGATGTTTTGCGAATCCGTACTTTTTGTGAACTCCATCTTTTGTTTGAATTATTTTTTGATCAAGGTTAGTTTGTGATCGGTGTGCTTCGTCTGAAATACAAATGATATTATTTCTGTCACTTAATAAATCGATATCTTCGCTAAATTTTTGAATTGTTGTTAGAAATACTCCACCACTTTTACGATTTCGTAAGTACGTTTTCAAGTCATCTCGAGTTTCTACACTAATTACTTGCTCATCACCAATAAAGTTTTTGGCATTCGTAAATTGCCCGGCTAATTGGTCATCTAAATCCGTACGATCTGATATTAAAACGATAGTTGGGCTTTGTAGCTCTTTATCACGCATTACTAAACGAGTAAGATAAAGCATTGTGTAACTTTTTCCTGAACCTGTTGCACCAAAGTAAGTACCACCTTTACCTGTACCCTGCGGCTTCATATTTCTTTTAATGCTCGCCAACAATTTGGTCGCTGCATAGTATTGAGGATAACGAGGGACAACTTTTAGCTCTTTGTTCGTTGTATCGGGAAAATAAATAAAATGTCGTAATACTTCGAGGAAACGCCTTCTATTAAATAAACCTTTTACCATTGTATATAGCGAATCAATACCATCTTTTTCAAAAGGCTCATTTCCTTCTATTTTACGCCACCCATAAAAGAAATCGTATGGAGCAAATAAAGAACCTACTTTATTATTTACTCCATCACTAATGACACAAAAAGCATTATATTTAAATAGTTCTGGAATATCCCTACGATAACGCACCGTTAGTTGTGTATAAGCGTCTTTAATAGTCGTATTTTCTTTAATAGCACTCTTAAACTCAATAACAACTAAAGGTATTCCATTAACATAAACGATTGCATCAGGTATACGCTTTTCATAGCCCTGAATCTCTAGTTGGTTTACTATCTTAAAAAGATTTCTATCAATATTATTAGGATCAAAATCTATAAATTGAATAAATAAGTCTTTTTTACTTCGATCTTCACGTTTAAGAACAAAACCATCAGAAATCATTTTTATAATAGCTTTGTTGCTTTCATATAACGCGGATGTAGGTAACATTTCGAGTTGAAGAATGATACTTTCAATTTCATTATTCGTAATCTTTTGATCCGAATAACGATTAAGAAGAAATTCTTTTAAATCATCACGAAGCAAAACTTCATCAATTTCTTTTTTTACATTTCCGTCATTCTGATACTGGTAGTTTTCATTTTTAAATAGTTCTATAACAGCTCGTTCCAAGGATTCTTCCGTAAATTTCATAATCTAATCCTCCATTGCTGCAAGTTTTGATAAAACTATATTTTGCATGTGTTTTAATAACAAATTTTCTTTCGTTTTTAAATGAATATTTTCAATAATTTTTTGAACGTTTTCTTTAAATTTAAAAATAATAGGGTTAGGTGGTAATAAAATAAGCATTTCTCTCAGGAACCCTAATGTTACATAATTTTGGGTACTACCATTTGGATTGGATGCAATATATTGTTTCATATACTCACTTTTTAAATAGAAAAGAATGTACTCTGCCATTTCTTCTTTTTCAGATGTCTTAAATAATCCCACATTTTTTATAGCAAAATTTATCTCGTCATATAATATGTAGCTTATTAAGCCAACAGTACCAATCATACTAAATAGGATGTCATATTTTTCAACCTTACTTCTTTTGTTTATTTGAATATAATCTTCTTCGCTAATATTGTACGTTTCGTCAAGCGAAATATAATAATTATTAAGATGAGTGGATGTTACCAAAGGGTACCCAAAATCAGTTGGGTTAGGTGAGCCATGTGTACCATCTTTTACTGAAATTATTTTTGATAATCCAACAGACTCCCATCCTTTCGGATACTCCCTTTCCAATTCTTCATTAAATTCCATTTCACCTTTATTGGATTTGTAAGGCTTACCATCCTTATCTGGAAATTCAAAGTCAATAAACCATTGCTTATAAATAGTCTGTGCTGTTTCATCTAATTTTTGAATAAAACTGTTGTTAAGTTCTATTCTGTCTTTCAAAACTTTAAATTCTTTTACAACTTTCCTTTGTTTATCTATAGAAGGAACAGGAAGTTGCATATTACAAAAATCTTCCCATTCTATGCTACCTCTAACCCCACCTATTGCATAAAAACATGCTTCTCTGTCAAATTCCCCCCTACTGAACCACATCATTAAATACTCAGGCAAAATAAGATTTGTATCTATAACTTCAAAAACAGGATAAGCTGCTGATATAATTGCTTCATCAATATCCTTTAGCAAAGCAACTGGCATTTTTTTATCCCGTCTTACCTGCATCGTGCTACAAGCAAATTGGTTTTTTCTAATAACTTTATAATTTTTTAAATCTGTACCAATAGTGTTTGCAACTGATGGAATAAATTCTTTCGTAATACTAAGTCCCAAAAGAGTATTTATACTAAGATCAACATTTCTTTCATCAACTAACTGTATGCAATCTCCAATTCTCTTATAATTTAATGTCATATCCTAACTCCTTAAAAATACTTAATAAATTCTTCTTAGATTCCTCTTCAGCTTTAAGAATTTCAGTGAACTGGTTTTGTAATGACTTCATTTTAGTATCAAAATCGATATCCTCATCCCGATTTACAAACTCAATGTATTTACTTGGTACTAACGAGAATTCTTTTTTGGCAATCTCTTCAAATGATGCACTGTAACAAAATTCTGGAATGTTTTGGTATTTGATTTCACAATCAATTTGTTGCCAGTTGTGGTACGTATTAGAAACATTTGTAATATCATCATCTGAAAACTGAATATATTTTTTTTCAAATGGAATACCCATCTCTCTTAAATCCATAAATAAAATTTCTTTTTCTCGGTTTCGATAACTTTTTAGTTTTCCATTTTGATCAATAATACGCTCTTTTTTATTCTTATTGAGTATCCACAATGTAACACTTATATTGGTTGTGTAAAACATATTTTGAGGTAATACAATAATCGCTTCAACTAAATCATTTTCAATTAACTTTTTACGTATTTTGTATTCATCACCACCACCACTTAATGCACCATTAGCCAATAAAAATCCAGCTACACCATTTTCAGATAACTTAGATACAATATTTAAAATCCAAGCATAGTTCGCATTACCTCTAGGTGGTACTTCGTAACCAGCCCAACGAGAATCATCAGATAGTTCATCTTCAGCTCGCCACTGCTTTTGATTAAACGGTGGATTTGCCATTATAAAGTCAGCTTTTAAGTCTTTATGCTGATCGTTAAAGAAAGTATCTGCAGCCATATCACCAAGATTAGCTGAAATACCTCTAATAGCTAGGTTCATTTTTGCAAGCTTGTAAGTTGTATTTGTATATTCTTGCCCGTAAATTGAAATGTCTTTTTTATTACCTTGATGAGATTCAATGAATTTTACAGATTGAACAAACATACCACCTGAACCACAAGCTGGATCGTATATTTTGCCTTTATATGGTTCTAATAATTCTGTGATAAGTTTTACAATACTTTTAGGTGTATAGAACTCACCTTTACCTTTACCTTCTGCTAATGCAAATTTACTTAGGAAATATTCATAGATACGTCCAACGATATCTTGTTCTTTGTCTTTTAAAGTGTCAATGTTATTAATAGTATCAATTAATGAAGCCAACTTACTTATATCTAACTTTAAACGTGAATAGTAGTTGTCAGGTAATGCCCCTTTAAGTGAAGGGTTATTTTTTTCTACAGTAGCTAGTGCTGTATCAATTTTTAATGCTAGATCTTCTTGTTTTGCATTTTTAATTAAATAACTCCAACGTGAAACTTCTGGCAAGTAGAATACGTTTTTCATCGTATAAAAATCAACCATATCTACATATTTTTCTTTTCCCTCTTCAATTAATTCAGCTTTTCGTTCTTCAAATTTATCGCTTGCAAACTTTAAAAAGATTAGTCCTAAAACTACATGCTTATATTCTGATGCTTCAACAGAACCACGTAACTTATTAGCCGATTCCCATAAAGTTTCTTCCGTGCTTTTTTCTTTTAATTCTTTTTTCTTAGCCATAATTATCCCCTTTTATTACATAGTATATGAAAAACCCTTAGCCAAAAGGGCTTCTCATATATAGTATTTAGTTATTACTTAATCTAACGTTTTAAATGCTGTTGTTAAACCCATTTTTTCATATAGTTCATAGTAAAGTGAACCATATTTTTCCTTTGCTAATCGAATTACCTCTGCTAATTCGTTATCTGCATTCAAAAATTGTTCACCTAACTCATTCTGTGTCTCCATATCAACTTCCGGTAAAAGTATCGATTCAATATCTTTAACGCTCAATACCGTCACAGCAGTACCTTTTTGCTTAGAACTAATATAGTACGTACCAATAGGGCTTTCTAAGAACGACTTAATAAAGTACGAATTCACGTTATCGTTAGGACGAATAATGATAAAATTATGTGAAGCGATAAGCTTTCTATCTAAAGCAGGTACGATGGCAATTTTTATAGCTGTACCTCGGCTAGACAATAAAATATCGCCCTCTTTTACTTCGTATGCATTTACCTTCTCTGGTTCTAAATCAATTCCATTTAATTGCTGAAACTGAATTTTACCATCTTGAACATCCGCTAATTGAAGTAAATGATAGTCTCCCTCTTGCTGTTCTAAGTCTTTTTTCGGTGGTGTATTCATTCCTCTAATGATGGTAGCCAATTCTTTAAGCTCAACTTTTGGCGTAGAAGCATTTTCATACGTATTTTTGTTTACTAAAACATTCCCAAAAATACTATCTACATTATCCTCAGTGAAGTAATGAGCAATATTTAAGTTTGCATCTTCAATATCTTCAATTGATACAAACATGCTGTATTGCTTAATTTCTTCGATATTTTGATATGCACTAATAATTTTGTGTTGATCCTCTGCTCTTAAAACATTTTGACCGCGTGTTTTTTCAACATGGTCTTGCGCATTAATGAATTGAATTTTTCCTTTTCGTTCAGCAGACTTATTTTTATTTAAAATAAGAATTGCTACAGGAATGTTAGTAGTAAAGAATAGATTTGATGGTAAGCCAATAATTGCTTCAATTAAATCTTCCTTTAAAAGTGCTTGTCGTATTTTTCTGTCCGCACCACCTCTAAATAACGTCCCATGTGTAACAATCAGTGCTGCCTTACCATCCTCTTTTAAAGATGCGATGGCATGCTGGATAAATGCCATATCAGCATTCGAGTTACTAGGCATACCATATTTATATCGATTGTATAAATCGTATTCTGCTCTTTCATTTCCCCAGTTCTTTAAAGAAAATGGGAAGTTCATTAAAACGTAATCAAATTTCTTTAACTGCCCTTCAACAAATGCAGGTTCAAGTAACGTATTGCCTAAAGCATATTCATGATCCATACCATTGATAATTAAATTCATTTTTCCTAAGGCGTAAATTGTAGGGTTGATTTCTTGCCCAAATAATTTTGCTTTTTGTTCATGTTTCTCGGCGTATTTTGCTGCTTCAGTTAATAAAAGAGACGCACCAGCCGTTCCGTCATAGACTTCGCCATTTCTTACGTTTAAAAGAGATGGTAATAATTTGGCTAATGAATATGGTGTAATAAATTCACCACCCGCTTTCCCTTCATTTGAAGCAAAGTAATATAACATAGCGTTAAACACTTCAGGTGTCACTTCCATGTGATTAGTAAATGATATTAAATGATCCACTGTCTGTTCATCTAACTTCGCTAAACTTTTAGTAGCAAAAATTTCTCCTAATTTCGGGTTAGTCATTTCAATTTCTTTAAAAGCATTCATCAATACATTCTTTAAGTCATGTCGAGTAAAAACGATGTTACTCCATTTTGCTGCTTCTGGAATTACAAATTTATCGTCTGCCTCCATGTACTTTACTGTCATAGTTGATGCCAATACATGCTTATACTCTAATACACCAACATAACCTCTCAACACATTAGAAATTTTCCAAAGGGACGTACTTAAATCAATCATAAAAACCTCCCATTCCAATTACTCTGAAAAGTAATTGGATTAATTTATTAAATTTAATCAAAAAAAGAGGCACAATATTTTTATAGTCTCAACCACTTTTTCTGCCTTGATTTTAAGATAGCAGATTAAAAACAAAAAGTAAACACATTTAATTTAAAAGTAATTAAATTACTTTTAAATTATGGAATTGAAAATTATTAAATAGGACTCAACAAAGATGGCTCACTAATATAAATCACTTCCCAGTCTTTCTCCCTAAAACCTTCTATATCAATAGCGGTAACTCCATCACTATTCATTGTTATGCATAATAAATGCGTTGGTCTACTCATACCTACGTATGTAACTTTCAATGCCTCTTGCCCTTTCTTTTGAGCAGCTACTTTTTTGTCATATTCTCCTTTTAAAAAAGGAATGATTCTATTTAAATCTAGGCCCTTATAAAAAGTCTCTAAATATAATGTAGCTGAATGTGTTTCTCCTTTAACGCCATGTACCGTATCTATTCCAACTTGAATATCTGAATAGTTTGGTAATGTATTGTAATGAACGCTGTTAAAATGGTTCTTCCTCACTTTTGATGAAACGCTCCATCTCTATGGTTATGTGGCTATCGATTCATATATCAGTAGAACATCAAAATTCAAGTGACACTCATATTTTGATGCGTAACAGTGCCAATCCCGCCCGACCATACATTTGACGTTTGATTGTTTTCAGTCGATTGACCTGTCCCTCGACCATGCCATTTGACCAGGGCAGCGTCATCCCGAGTCGGATGGCGTCGACATCGCCTCGTATATAGGTAGCGAAAGAGGAGAGTGAAGTTTCATTCATCCGTTCCGCCTGTTCACACCACTCAAAGATATCCTGTTCAGACGTCGTCTCCCCGAAAAGTTCCTTGAACGAACGGACGAGCTCGTTCAATTGCTTCAAGAAGGGATGGATGCCCAGTATCTTTAGGAGAAGTGGTTTGTTGGAAGGCTCATCTTCCCAAAGGACTTTCTGGATGATTCTTCGATTGATGCTTATTTCGTGTGGGACTACTTTTTTCAACTTTGCGACATAGGATCGGAATGTACTGATTCCACGGATATACCCTTTTCGTTTCAATGCCCGATGCATCCATTCTGTCGTCCTGCCTTGGCGGTCCATCTGGCGATGTCTTGTTTGTGCACGTCTGCACTGTGTCGTCGATGTGACCGACTGATCCTTGGTGGCTCTGTCAGCTTCAGATATCTCCGACATGTCTTCGGGTCGATTTGATGCCGTCTGACCAACTCGGAAATTGGGACCCCTTGCTTGGCATCCTGCTGTACGGTCAGAATAAGTGCCCATTTCCTTCTCTCGGCATCCGTCAGCTCACGTTCGACGCTTGGACCATCCGGTTCGAGAAGAATCTTTTCGCTTGATGGAAGGCGTCGTTTCAAAACCTCTTCAATTTTTTTCCTAAATTCTGACACAGGTGCTATCGGTCGCTCACCTGTTGAATCGTCTCATCGGCCAAGCGGATGGCCTCCCGGAACTCGACGGACCCGTCCCGTGCCACGACCTGGATGGTAGGGTGTGAGCGAATCCAGGCAGAGACGGTCTTAACATCCCGAGAGGGAAGCAGCGCGATTGGTCGTCTGGTCTCAAGATCGCAGATGATCGTCCCATACTTTTTTCGTTTTCTCCAAGCCCAGTCATCGATGCCGATTACGTGAGGAACAGGTTTCTTCACATGATTTTCCGATCGTTTCAACATTCGGAGTAGAGTACTGTCGCTGATGTTGTTCAAAATACGTTCCAGCCCAATCGCACTCATCCCACCCAATAGCCTCAAAAGACTGCGTTCCAAACGGATTGTTCTGCGGGAATGTGGTCGACAAAGGGACGGGAACCTTTCCGTGAAGATACTTGTCGGACAGACAGGGTTGTCGCAGAAGAAGCGTCTCGCCTGAACCAGCAGCTGTACATCCATCCCGAACACATGCTCATCCCTCAACGTCCTGATGTATCTGCTGTGGACACGGTATGAGCACTTTGTACAACGAGGACAGGCAGCACAAGACTTTTTTCCATGACAAATGAACTGATATACTTCATCGAAGTGGTTCGTATCAATCACTTCTAGTTCTGGAAGAAATCCATCTAAAATGATTAATCCCTTCAATCCTTTTAGTGAACTAATTCCCGAAGACGGGCTTCATCAAAAGTGAGGAAGAACCAATTTTAAACCGCTGTTGACAATCAGCTAAGCTGTCTGATCATTCCCCAGATTGTTTCTTCTCATTTTTCTTCTGCAAATATGCTTCTCGAATCTGATTAATCTTATCCTTTTTATTCGACACAACTGGTTTTTTCCCATCTTGATACTTGGCAGCGGCCACTTTACTTTTCGTATCTAATTGATATTTTCCCATTCGATTCACCTGCTTTCATTTCATTGTGATTGAGTTGCTCCATAAAAATCAAAAGACCTTCTAATCTCAATGAAATTAGAAGGTCTTCATGAAATATCATTGATTGCAACCATCGCAGACTGCTTAAAAATGGAGACGGCGGGAGTCGAACCCGCGTCCGAAGGCATCGTAACGCATGCTTCTACGTGTGTAGTTTATCTATTGAATCTCAATGTGACACTGCCGATAAACAGGCGTTGTCGCATCCAGTCTGATTCATCTCTTCTTCGCGCCCTCAGACGGCGAGGTTGAAGCGTAGCTTGCTTAGTTTGAGACCCTGATAATCATCCACACAAGCGATGGATGTCAGGATCCGCAGGGCACTTAGGCTGCTGCGAGTTGTGTGTTAGTTTTGCCAGTTATAGGCGTTTGCGTTTTAACGAGGCCGACCCCTCGACACGCCACATACGACCGACCTACCCCCGTCGAATCCATAACGTCCCCGAGGTGGTAATTGGTACTACAACAACTATACCACAATCAGGTCTCGCTGTCAGTATTTTTGCCGGTCCCGGAGTGCCCGGTCGACGTCGCGCTTCGCATCTTTCTTCTTCAAGTCGTCGCGCTTGTCATACTTCTTCTTCCCGCGCCCGATGCCGAGGAGACATTTGGCAAAGCCGTTCTTGAGATACACTTTGAGCGGGATGATTGTATACCCGTCACGCCCTTGTGCACCGATGAGCTGATTGATTTGCTTCTTATGCAACAATAGCTTTCGGACACGAAGCGGCTCATGGTTGAACCGGTTCCCTTGCTCGAACGGGCTGATATGACAGTTGTGAAGCGTTGCCTCGCCACCGTCAAAGCGGACATAGGCGTCGGCAATGTTGATTTTCGACTGGCGCACCGATTTAATCTCGGTCCCCGTCAACACCATGCCGGCTTCAATCGTATCTTCGATCGCGTAATCGAAGGACGCTTTTCGGTTTTGCGCGAGCGCGTTCGAATCTTTCTTCTTGGCCATAGACATTCAGTCCTTTACTTCAATATGGAGGAGGGGTCGCCCCCTCCCATCAACGACGCTTCTTCGCTCCGCGTTTGGCGTCGCCTGTTCGTTTTTGACCGTCTTTCTTTTTCAAGTCGAGTGCCGAACGTCCTTGCGACGTCTTCGGCTTCTCGCCTGGTTTGGACGGTTTGCCGGCTTGACCCGGTTTCCCTGGTTTACCCGGCTTGCCGCGCTTCGGACGTTTGTCGTCACGGCCGCGGCCTTTTTTGTCGTCCTTCTTCGGACGGCCTTCCGTCGCTTTGATCGTCGTCGGTTGGCGACGGCGCGACTGTTCCCGTTTCGGCATGCCGACGACGGTAAAGTCAATCGTGCGCTCGTCCAAGTTGACGGCGTCGACCTTGACGCGCACCGAGTCACCGATGCGGAACTGACGTTTCGTCCGCTCGCCGAGCAACATGAGTTGCGACTCGTCGAAGTGGTAGTAGTCATCCATCGACTGGAGACGAACGAGTCCTTCGATCGTGTTCGGAAGCTCGATAAACATCCCGAAGTTCGTGACACCGCTGACGACGCCATCGAACTCTTCACCGAGACGTGATTCCATGTACTCGGCTTTCTTCAAGGCTTGCGTCTCACGTTCGGCATCGACCGAACGACGCTCGCGTTTCGACGCCTGTTCGGCGATCGAACCGAGACGGTCCTCGTACTTGGCGATCGTCTTCTCTGACACGTCGCCGTTGAAAGCATACGTGCGCATGAGACGGTGGACGATCAAGTCCGGGTATCGACGAATCGGTGACGTGAAGTGCGTATAGAAGTCGGTCGCCAGGCCGAAGTGACCGAGCGAGACATCGTCGTACTTCGCCTGTTGCATCGAACGGAGCATGATCGTGCTGATGACCGGCTCTTCCGGTTCACCCGAGATCGCCTTCAAAATCTTCTGAAGCGTCTTCGGTTCGACCTTCTGGCCTTTGAACCGCTCGATATGCACGCCGAAGTTCGCGACGAAGTCGAAGAAGAAATCGAGCTTGTCCGATTTCGGGTTATCGTGCACACGATAGATGAACGGCACGTCCATCTTGTGGAAGTGTTCGGCGACCGTCTCGTTGGCCGCGAGCATGAACTCCTCGATTAACTTCTCGGCGACCGAGCGCGGACGCAAGACGATATCGGCCGGTTTGCCTTCCTCGTCGACGACGACTTTCGCCTCGGCGAAATCGAAGTTGATGGCACCGCGCGAGTTACGGCGCTTGCGGAGCACTTCCGCGAGCTCAGCCATGAGGTCGAACAACGGGATGTACGGCTCGTAGCGTTCGAGCGTCGCTTCGTCATCACGTTCGATGATCTCGCGGACGTTCGTATACGTCATCCGCTCCGTCGTCTTGATGACACTCGGGAACAGCTCATGGTGGACGACCTTCCCGTTTTGCGGGGAAATCTCCATGACGCAGCTGAGCGTCAACCGGTTGACGTGCGGGTTGAGTGAACAAATCCCGTTCGAGAGACGGTGCGGCAACATCGGGATGACGCGGTCGACGAGATACACACTCGTCCCCCGTTCGAACGCCTCGACGTCGAGCGGTGACCCTTCCGTCACGTAGTGTGACACGTCGGCGATATGGACGCCGAGCTCATAGTTACCGTTGTCGAGTTTCTTGACGTGGACGGCATCGTCCAAGTCTTTCGCGTCTTCGCCGTCAATCGTGAAGATTGTCTCGTTACGAAGGTCGACACGGCCCATAAAGTCCTTCTCGTCGGCCTCGTCCGGCACGGCGTTCGCCTGGTCGATCACATCTTCCGGGAACTCCGTCGGGATGCCGTGCTTATAGACGATCGACAAGATGTCGACGCCCGGGTCGTTCTTATGTCCGATGATGCGGACGACGTCACACGCTCCGGCGAAACGTCCGTCCGGATATTTTGTGATGCGGACGACGACTTTATGGCCATCGACGGCACCGAGCGATTTGTCCGGGTTGACGACCGGCCAGAAGTTGATGCGCTTGTCATCCGGCTCGATGAAGGCGAACTGGTCGAGGCGTCCGCTCGGGAGCGTATACGTCCCGACGAACTCCGACAAGCCACGCTTCAATACTTTGAGGAGCACGCCCTCGGTCTTGCCGCGGTTGTCCTCGCGTTTTTTGACGAGGATCGTGTCGCCGTGGTAGACGTCTTTCAATTGGTCGGGCGGAAGGAACACGTCCTCCGTCTCCCCTTCGACCGATAAAAAGCCGAAGCCGCGTTGGTGAATCGAGATGATTCCCGCTGCTTGGCCGAGCACGGCGAGCGTCCCGTAACGGTTCGTCCGTGTGCGGCCGATTAAGCCCTCTTCTTCGAGGGTGTTCAAGGTGCGGATGAGCTCTTTAAAGGCATCCGTCGACTCGAGCGCGAGACGCTCGGTCAATTGGTCCACCGTCAGTGCTTTGTCACTGGCTTGGATGATTTCTAGTAGTTGGTCACGTAAATTCAACGTGACACCTCCTTTTTCAAACTGACCAGTCTAACGTTTCGAGAAAATCGAGCACGTCCTGGTGCAGTTTCTCTTTTTCTTTATCGAGTGTGATCACGTGTCCCGACTCCTCATACATGAGCAGTTCTTTTTGGAACGCGTTGATTGCCTCGTAAATTTCGTGTGCAGATTCAGGATCGACCATTTGATCTTTCGCCCCTTGGACGACGAGCGCCGGGACGAAAATATCTTCGAGTTTTGTCGTCGTGTCACGGACGAAGGCACGGAGGTCTTTGAGCGTCGGCATCGGTTTGAAGTCCGCCATCTCCTGTTCGATCTGTTCAGGCGATTTTTCTTCTCGAGATTTATATTCTCGGGCGTAGGCTTTGACTCCTTTGTATAACCGATCTTCGGCATCGATTCCGGTCGGAGCGCACATCGGGATGACGCCTTTGACGTTTTCCTCCGAAGCGAGGCGAAGCGACATGACGCCGCCGAGCGAGAGGCCACAGACGGCAATCTCCTCATAGCCTTTCTCTTTCAATGACTGGTAGGCGTTCATGACGTCTTCCCACCAGTCCGCCGGTCCGTACTGAAGCAATTCTTCCGGCGGGACGGCATGGCCTCGGTACTGGGGACCCATACACGTATAGCCTTCTTTTTGCAGGAAACGACCGAGCATGCGGACATCCGCGCTCGATCCGGTAAAGCCATGTAACATCAACACGGCACGTGGTCCGCCTTCAAAGAAGAACGGTTTCGGTGCTGTAATCTTCATTGCTAACGTCATCTCCTCATACAATCCATTATTCCCAAAAAATAATTGAAAAAAACAAAAGCCGACCGCCTCACGTAAAAATCGAGAACGATCAGCCTTTCATCATAATGATGCGACTAGTAATCCTAAAATGAAAAACAATGTGCCTAGTACAGCTGCAGTTCGGTTCAAAACAGCGTCGAAGCCGCGCGCTTTCTGGCGGCCGAACAACTGCTCCGCGCCACCTGCAATCGCCCCAAGACCTTGCGACCGACCTGACATGAGCAGTACGACGACAATCAATAAAACAGCCACGACGAGCAGGCTGATTGTAGCGATCGTTTGCATAGTAGTCAGTTCCTCCTTCTTTTTACACGCTTCTTATTATATAGAAGTTGGCGTCAAAACGCCAGCGTTCAAATTATCGGGACGGGTAGCTGAACCCTTCCCCGATGACCTCTTTCACTTGGTGGATGACGACGAAGGCACGTGGGTCGGTCACTTCGACGATTCGCTTGAGCGGACCGATTTGACGCTTGTCGACGATCATATACAGCATGTTTTTGTCCTGCTTCGTGTAGTAGCCGTGGCCATGGATAATCGTTGCCGAGCGGCCGAGCGTCTCCGTCAACACGACGGCGAGCTCTTCTTGCTTGTCGCTGATGATGGTGACGGCCTTGCGGATGTTGAGCCCTTCAGCGACGAGGTCGATGACCCACGAGCCGATGATGATGGCGATCAACGTATAGAGCACGACCTGCTCCCCGAGGATGAAGCCCGACGCCCCGACGACGATTGCATCGATGATGAACATCGACACGGCGACGCTCATGTGCAAATACCGCTCCATGAGCCGAGCGATGATGACCCCGCCCCCGGTCGTCCCACCGACGCGGAGCACCATGCCGATACCGACACCGATCATGATCCCGGCGTAGACGGCCGCGAGCAGTTTGTCCTCGGCCGGGCTGCCCCAACTATGGGTCAAGCTGAGGAAGAACGATGTCGCGATGACAGCGACGACCGAGTACACCATCGTCCGTCGATCGAGCAGCTTATAGCCGACGATGAACAACAGACCGTTCCCGATGATCGACGTGACACCGAGGTCCCAGCCGAACAAGTAGTACAGGATAATCGTGACCCCGAGCAGGCCGCCTTCCGAGAAGTCGTTCGGGACGGTGAAGTAGTTCACCCCGAACGAGAGAATGAATGAGCCGGCGATGATCCAGGCGATATCCTTCAAGGAGATCGATTGGAGCTTCTTCCAGACTTGTTGACGCAGTAAATGTTGTTGCTGACGTTTCATCAATTTTCCCCCTTCCATAAAAAAAGACCGCGGCACAAAGCCACAGTCTTCGTCTTACTGTTGAGCTGGCTTTGGCGCACCGTCTTTCATAATCGGCAACTTGCGGTCCACGACGTTCGTGTAGACGTTCAAGAGTGCCTCTTTTTCCAAATCCCAGTTATATTGCTCACGCGCCGTCTTCGTATTCTCTTTGACACGGGCGTAGAGTGCTTGATCGTCGAGCAGGCGGTTGACGCCTTCGGCGATCGATTGTGGGTCGTGCGAGTCGACGACGACACCGACGTCGTTCCCGGCGACGACACGTTCGATTTCCGGGAAGTCACATGAGACGACCGGTACTTCGGCCATCAAATATTCGAACAGCTTGTTCGATGACGCCGAGTAGTGGTTGAAACAGACGTTGTTCAACACTTGGAAACCGAGATATGCGTTCATCGTATAGTACGGTAACGCCTCGACCGGTACTTTGTCAATCATCTTGACGCGGTCGCTGACGCCTTCGTCCTCGATCATGCGTTTGATGACCGGTTTGAGTTTTCCGTCCCCGATCATGACGAGCGTGCCTTCGTTGAAGTCCTTGACGGCGAGGATGAGCTGCTCGAGTCCGCGACCGGCTTGAATGCCGCCTTGGTACAAGAGGATCTTCTCATCTTTCGGCAAGTCGAGGAGCGCATGCAAGTCTTTACGGAGCGAGAAGTCGAGCGGACGATAGAACGGATAGTTGTGGAGCACGTACGGATAGAAGCCGTAGAGCTCTTCGTTGTGCGCCGCGCGCGTGTGGTTCTCGACCATCATCGAATCGACATACGGCAAGAGCCAGCCTTCAAGGTTACTTTGGATATAGCCGTAACCGGTCCGGTCCGTCTGGACTTCATGCGAGTCGTAGACGATCTTGCCTTTGTTGACGATTTTCCCGGCGATCAACGCCTGCGGGAGCGTGTTCAAGTCGTTGGCGTGATAGAAATCGTACGACTTCTTCGTCGAAGTGAACACCATCTCGAGCATCGCGCTCGCGTTGACGATGTTTTTACGCACCGGCGGGAACAAAATCGCACCCGCTGCCGCACCGAGTCCGAGCATCGTCAGTGGTGCGAGGATGAACAATCCCGCGCCGACGAGTCCAGCCCCGAGCTGGCGTGTCTTCTTCTCAGACACCCATGTCCGAATCGATTTGAGCGCCTTCATCCCGTTGGCGAGAATCGACGGCTGACGTTTGACGCGAATGACGCGGAACCCTTCCGGACGCATCTCTTCTTTCGGGAGCGACGGATTTTTCGGGTCTTGGAGCGCGATCAAATCGACTTCATAGCCCGCTTCGGCGAGCGCCGAGCATTCGCGCAAGACGCGCGCATCATTCGTAAAATGGTTCCATACAAACATACATACTGACTTCATCGTGTTTCCTCCATCGTTACTTTTTCGATCACGTCTTCGAGGACGTGTATATTGTTTTCCCAGCACAGGTTCTCTTTCACATAACGGATCCCGTTCACGCCGTATTTCTCACGTAACTCGGGACGTTCGAGCAGTTTACGGAGCATGTGCTCGATCTCGTTGATGTCACGCTTCCGTGACACGTAACCGACCTCGGCCGCTTCGATGACATTCGCCGCATGGCCTGACACCGCCGCGACGATCGGTTTACCGACCGCCATGTAGTCGATCAGCTTGCCCGGGATGACCGTATCGAACACTTCTTGCTCGATCAGGCTGACGAACGCGACGTCCGCGTTCTTGATGGCTTGGAACGCCTCCGTCCGAGGCATCGCCTCGAGGAAGAGGAAGTTCTTGAAGCCACGGGCCTTGATCGTCTCTTTCAACTCGTTTTTCCGGTACCCGTAACCGATCAATTTGAAATGGACGCGTGGCTCGTCACGGAACCGCTCCGCAAGTTCAAGCAAGAGCGACACGTCTTGGGCGAGGCCCATGTTCCCGGCGTACAGGATTTCCATCCGGTCGTCCTCGGGGACGGTCCGCTCAAGGTTGCGCTCGCTCTCACGAATCGAGTTCGGCATGTAGTGGATCATCTCGTTCTCGACGCCGCGCTGGCGAAGATAGCTGCGGAACCCTTCCGAGTTGATGATGATTTCATCGGCCGACTTGTAAAGACGCTTCTCGAACCAGAACGCCGGGGCGAGCATCCAGTCGTGTTTGAACACGCCGACGCCTTTCACCGACTCCGGCCAGAGGTCACGCACGTCCAAGATAAACGGGACGCCGTACTTGCGTTTCGCATACACACCGACGAACGCCATAAAAAAAGACGGGGTCGTCGCAAAGACGACATCCGGTTTCGAGTCGAGCTTTTGGACGGCGGCGACGCCTTTGATCATCTGTTCCAAAAACAAAGCGAGCCGACTCACCATGTTCGACGTATGTTTGCGCTTCTTCGTGATGAGCCGCTTGATGAACGGCTGATTGTTGAGCGCCTTGTCGTTCCAGAAGCGATCGTCTTTATACAAGTTGAAGTTCGGATACGATGGGGCGGCCGTGATGACCTCCACCTCGTATCCGCGTTCCTTCATGAGATGCGTGATATTTTGCATCCGGTTGCCGGCACTGCCGATCTCCGGATAATAGTTTTGACAGACCATTAACATTGTTTTCAAAAATAACACACCTTACTGTTGTTCGAGTTCGTCCACGAAGCGCTTCAAGAGCGTGTGGACGTTGGCTTTTAAATCTGGGTCGCACAGTGCGTGGGCGATCGTCGCTTCGATGAAGCCGATCGGTTCCCCGACGTCATAGCGACGCCCGTCAAATTCATAGGCGAAGACGGTCTCCACCTCGTTCAAGCGGGCGATGGCGTCCGTCAATTGGATCTCGCCTCCCGTCCCGACTTCTTGCGCCGACAACGTCTCGAAGACGTCCGGCGTCAAAATGTAACGGCCGAGGATGGCGAGGTTCGATGGGGCTTCACCAACGGCCGGTTTCTCAACGAACGTCCGGACCGGGATGAGCTTTCCTTCGACGGCAAGCGGGTCAATTATACCATATCGATTCGTCATTTCATACGGGACGCGTTGCACCCCGATGATCGAGCGCTCATACTGCTCGTACTGGTCGATCAATTGCTTCGTCGCCGGCACGTCCGCCTCGATGATATCGTCCCCGAGCAGGACGGCGAACGGTTCGTCGCCGATGAACTTGCGGGCACACCAAATCGCGTGGCCGAGCCCTTTTGGTTCCTGTTGCCGTATGTAGTGGATGTTGGCGAGGTTCGACGAGTGGCGCACCGACTCGAGGAGCTCGATCTTGCCTTTTGACTCAAGGTTCTGTTCGAGCTCGATGGCCCGGTCGAAATGGTCCTCGATGGCGCGCTTGTTCTTCCCGGTCACGATGATGATGTCCTCGATGCCGGAAGCGACGGCTTCTTCCACGATGAATTGGATCGTCGGTTTGTTGACGATCGGGAGCATCTCTTTCGGCATCGCCTTCGTCGCCGGCAAGAAGCGGGTACCGAGCCCGGCGGCCGGGATGATGGCTTTCCGTACACGTGTCATGGACGTCTCTCCTTTTTTATGCTGTATCTGATGATTATACCCAATTTCCGAGTGTTCACGCACACAAAAAAACGGCCGTGACGCACGTCACGACCATTTCCGGTCGTCCATATACTTGTACAGGAACCAACCACCGACACCGAGCACAATGAGAAGAAGGAGAAAACCGCTGACCATCATGACGAACGCCTCCTTTCACCTACACTAGTCTATTCCCGGAAACGGAGCAGAATATACTATCCGCCCTGGCGGCACCGATGCTTTCTGCAGGCAATCTACGGTGCCGCTTGGACGGAATCAGACGGTGGGCGACTCCTTGGGGAGAGTGATGCAAGGATGACCCCGTAAAGCGCGCATGCGCTGCGGAGGCATCCGCATCACCCCAGGAAAGCGTCCCGCCGTCTGATGAAGATAATCAAAACCACAAAAAAACAGGCCCGCACGAGGCGGACCTGAAAACAATCAATTATTTTTTGAGGTTGTAGAACGACTTGATGCCGTCGTATTTCGCTACATCGCCGAGCATGTCTTCGATGCGGAGAAGTTGGTTGTACTTCGCGATACGGTCTGTACGCGAGAGCGAACCAGTTTTGATTTGACCAGCGTTTGTCGCAACAGCGATGTCCGCGATAGTCGCATCTTCTGTTTCACCAGAACGGTGTGAGATAACAGCTGTGTAACCAGCTTTTTTAGCCATTTCGATCGCATCGAATGTTTCTGTGAGCGTACCGATTTGGTTAACTTTGATGAGGATCGAGTTCGAGATTCCTTTTTCGATACCTTCAGCCAATTTCTCAGTGTTCGTCACGAAGAGGTCATCCCCAACGAGCTGAACTTTGTCACCGATTTTGTCAGTGAGCAATTTGAAGCCGTCCCAGTCGTTTTCGTCGCAACCGTCTTCGATTGAGATGATTGGGTATTTGCTTACGAGCTCAGCGTAGAAGTCTACGAGCTCAGCAGTTGTCATTGACTTGCCTTCGCCAGCGAGTTCGTACTTGCCAGTCGACTTGTCGTAGAACTCAGAAGACGCAACGTCCATTGCGAGGTAGATGTCTTCGCCAGCTTTGTAACCAGCTTTTTCGATCGCTTCAAGGATAACTGTGATCGCTTCTTCGTTAGACTTAAGGTTTGGTGCGAAACCACCTTCGTCACCGACAGCTGTGTTAAGACCCATACCAGAAAGAACTGATTTGAGGGCGTGGAATACTTCTGCACCCATGCGGAGCGCTTCACGGAACGTTGGCGCGCCAACAGGCATGATCATGAACTCTTGGAAGTCAACGTTGTTGTCAGCGTGCGAACCACCGTTGATGATGTTCATCATTGGAGTTGGAAGCGTCTTCGCGTTGAATCCACCGAGGTACGTGTAAAGTGGAAGGCCAAGCTCGTCTGCTGCTGCGTGTGCTGCTGCCATAGAGACACCAAGGATCGCGTTTGCGCCGAGTTTACCTTTGTTTTTCGTACCGTCGAGCTCGATCATTTTCTTGTCGAGTGCGTTTTGGTCGAATACATCGTAGCCGATGAGTTCTGGTGCGATTGTGTCGTTTACGTTAGCAACGGCTTTGAGTACGCCTTTACCAAGGTAACGTGACTTGTCGCCATCGCGGAGTTCGACTGCTTCGTGCTCACCAGTTGATGCGCCTGATGGGACGAGGGCACGGCCGAAACCGCCGTCTTCTGTGAAGACTTCTACTTCGATTGTTGGGTTACCGCGTGAATCCAAAATCTCGCGTGCGTAAATTTCTGTAATCATTGACATGAAAATTCGCTCCTTTTTGTTTGGAAAGTTTTTTGAGTTACTTCGTGACGATTGATGTGCCGGTCATTTCTGCCGGTTGCTCTCCACCGAGAAGGTGAAGGAGCGTCGGGGCGAGGTCGCATAAAGCGCCTTCTAGAACTGGTTTCAGTTCCACCCCTTCTTTCGTGACGATACATGGTACTGGTTCCGTCGTGTGGGCCGTCATCGGTGAGCCGTCCGGGTTCGTGACAAGGTCAGCGTTCCCGTGGTCCGCCGTGATGATCGCCGCGCCGCCTTTGGCAATGAGTGCGTCCACTACTTTACCGAGGCATTCGTCGACGACTTCGACAGCTTTCTTCGTCGGTTCGAGCATACCGGAATGGCCGACCATGTCCGGGTTCGCGTAGTTGATGATATACGCGTCATACGTGTCCGATTCGATGCGTTCGAGAAGACCTTCCGTGAGCTCGTATGCGCTCATTTCCGGCTTCAAGTCGTACGTCGCCACTTTCGGTGACGGTACGAGGAAACGATCTTCACCTTCGAACGGTGTTTCTTGTTGTCCGTTCAAGAAGAACGTGACGTGCGGGTATTTCTCAGTTTCCGCAGCGCGGAGCTGTTTGTACCCTTGCGCGGCGAGAGTCTCACCGAGCGTGTTTTTCAAATCTTCTGGTGGGAAGACGATGTCCGTGTCGATTTCATCCGAGAATTTCGTCATCGAGACGAGCAAGATGTTCTCTGGATGTGTGTTCGAAAGTTCGAAGCCTTTGAAGCCGGTCTTCTCTTTGAACACTTTCGCAAGTTCAATCGCCCGGTCCGGACGGAAGTTGAAGAACATGATTGCGTCGTTGTCTTTAATCGTCGCAATCGGTTGACCGTCTTTCTCGATGACCGTCGGAAGAACGAATTCATCCGTCAAGCCGTCTGCATACGACTGTTTAAGAACGTCGACTGCATTCGTGCCGACTTCACCTTTCGCGTTGACGAGCACGTCGTATACTTTCTCGACGCGTTCCCAACGGTTGTCGCGGTCCATGGCATAGTAACGTCCAGACACGCTAGCGACTTGACCGAGTCCGAGTTCAGCGAGCTTCGCTTCCGTCTGTTCGAGGAAGCCAGCGCCTGATTTCGGATCACAGTCACGGCCGTCCGTGAAAGCGTGAATGAATACTTTTTCGATACCATGAAGTTTTGCAAACTCGACGATGGCGTACATGTGGTTGATGTGAGAGTGAATCCCACCGTCTGAGACGAGGCCCATGATGTGGAGGCTCGAATCATACTTTTTCACATGTCCGGCCAAGTGATTCATCGCTTGGCGGTCGAAGAGTGAACGGTCTTTGATGGAATTGTTGACGCGTGAAAGTGACTGATAGACGACCCGGCCGGCACCGATGTTCAAGTGACCGACTTCCGAGTTCCCCATCTGACCTTCCGGAAGGCCGACGTACTCGCCTTTCGCGTTCAAGAGCGTATGTGGATACTGCTCCCAGAAGCGGTCGAAGTTCGGTTTGTTCGCCGCAGCGACCGCATTACCGAACGTCTCGTTCCGCATTCCAAAACCATCCAAGATGATGAGGGCGACTGGTCTTGCCATTTAAATCGCCTCCAACAACTTGAGGAACGAAGCAGCTTCAAGTGAAGCACCGCCGACGAGTGCGCCGTCGATGTCTTCTTGTGCCATATACTCCTTGATGTTCTCAGGTTTTACAGAACCGCCGTATTGGATGCGAACCGCAGCCGCCACGTCTTCACCGTAAAGACCTTTTACCACGTCACGAACATATTTACATGAGCTTTGCGCATCTGCTTCGTCCGCTGATTTACCAGTGCCGATCGCCCAAACTGGCTCGTACGCGATGACGAGTTGTTTGACTTGGTCAGCTGAGAGGTCCGCGAGGCCACCTTCGACTTGCGTCTTGATGACTTCTTCGAACTTGTCGCCTTCGCGCTCTTCTAATGTTTCACCGACACAAACGATTGGCGTAAGACCGTGTTCGAACGCTTTTTTCGTTTTGCTGTTGATGAACGCATCAGATTCGCCGAAGTATTCGCGACGCTCTGAGTGTCCAAGGATGACGTATGTCACGCCGAGGTCAGCGACCATGGCCGGGCTGATTTCACCTGTGTATGCCCCGCTGTCTTTGTCGTACATGTTTTGAGCACCGAGCTTAAGGTTTGACCCCTTCGCTGCTTCTACCATCGGTGCGAGAAAAAGTGCTGGTGCACCAATCGCCGCGTCAACTTTGTCCGTTGACGGGATGTTATTTTTAACTTCCTCTACGAAAGCGACAGCTTCCGAGAGTGTTTTGTTCATTTTCCAGTTACCTGCAATAATCGGTTTACGCATCGATAACCCTCCTCTATTTTACTTGTCGTTCAACGCTTCGACGCCTGGAAGTTTCTTGCCTTCCATGAATTCGAGTGAAGCGCCGCCACCAGTCGAGATGTGGCTCATTTGGTCAGCAAGGCCGAACTTGGCTGCTGCCGCGGCTGAGTCACCACCACCGATGATTGAGTATGCGTCGCTGTCTGCGAGTGCTTGAGCGACACCTTTCGTTCCGTTAGCGTACTTATCGAGTTCGAATACGCCCATCGGTCCGTTCCAAACGACAAGTTTCGATTCGCGAATCGCTTCCGCGTAAATTTCGACTGTCTTCGGTCCGATATCAAGACCCATGTGATCCGCAGGGATCGAGTCGATATCGACTGGTCCGACGTATGTCTCTTCGCCGAATTCTTTCGCAATGACACAGTCGACCGGCATCAAGAACTTCACGCCTTTGTCTTCTGCTTTTTTCATGAACTGACGAGCGAGGTCGAGCTTGTCTTCTTCAAGGAGTGACGTTCCGACTTCGTGCCCGAGTGCTTTCGAGAACGTGTACGAGAGACCGCCACCGATGATGAGTGTGTCAACGATGTCAAGAAGGTGGTCGATGACCCCAATCTTGTCAGCAACTTTCGATCCGCCGATAATCGCCGTGAACGGACGGTCTGGATTCGAGAGTGCCTTCCCGAGGACTTCAAGTTCTTTCTCCATCAAGAGACCAGCCACCGCGTGGTCCACGTTTTGCGCGATACCTTCTGTTGAAGCGTGGGCACGGTGAGCCGCACCGAACGCGTCGTTGACGAAGATATCAGCGAGTGCCGCGAAACCTTTCGCGAGTTCTGGATCGTTTTTCGTTTCACCAGGGTAGAAACGGACGTTCTCGAGAACGACGACGTCACCTTCACCAAGTTTTGAAACGGCTTCTTCTGCGACTGGACCGTACGCCTCTTCAACGAGGGGTACATCTTTGCCGAGAAGTTCAGCGAGACGTTTAGCGACCGGTGCGAGTGAGTACTCGAGGTTCTTCTCGCCTTTTGGACGGCCGAGGTGGCTCGCCAAAATGACTTTCGCGCCGCCGTCGATCAAGTGTTTGATCGTCGGAAGAGCCGCTTGGATCCGCGTTTCATCTTGAATGACGCGATCTTTGAGTGGAACGTTGAAGTCAACGCGGCAAAAGACGCGTTTCCCTTTTACATCGATGTCACGAATAGACTGTTTGTTCATAACCTTCGCCTCCATATGTCGTGCGTGTCAATTTCATAAATAGAGCGGAGAACAATCTCTTGTTTCCGCTCCTATTTGATTCTATTTAGTTCACGAACTTACTTCGCGATTTCAGCGAAGTGCTTGAGTGTGCGAACCAATTGTGCAGTGTAAGACATTTCGTTGTCGTACCAAGAAACTGTCTTAACGAGTTGCTTGTCGCCAACTGTCATTACTTTAGTTTGTGTCGCATCGAAGAGTGAACCGTAAGTGATTCCGACGATGTCAGAAGATACGATTTCGTCTTCAGTGTAACCGAATGACTCGTTCGCTGCTTTTTTCATTGCTGCGTTGATTTCGTCAACAGATACAGTTTTCTCAAGAACTGTTACGAGCTCTGTGAGTGAACCTGTAGCAACTGGTACACGTTGTGCCGCACCGTCAAGTTTACCTTGAAGTTCTGGGATAACGAGGCCGATCGCTTTAGCCGCACCAGTTGTGTTCGGTACGATGTTTGCTGCTGCCGCACGTGCACGACGGAAGTCGCCTTTCGGGTGTGGAGCGTCAAGCGTGTTTTGGTCGCCTGTGTAAGCGTGGATTGTTGTCATGAGACCTTCAACGATTCCGAACTGGTCTTGGAGAACTTTCGCCATTGGCGCCAAGCAGTTTGTCGTACAAGAAGCACCAGAGATTACTGTCTCAGTACCATCAAGGATGTCGTGGTTTGTGTTGTAAACAACAGTCTTCATGTCACCTGTAGCCGGAGCCGAGATCACAACTTTTTTCGCGCCAGCTTTCAAGTGAAGCTCCGCTTTTTCTTTTGCTGTGAAGAAACCAGTACATTCGAGAACGATGTCAACACCGAGCTCGCCCCATGGAAGTTCTTCTGGGTTGCGGTTAGCAAGTGTAACGACTTTCTCGCCGTTTACGAGGAAGTGACCGTCGTGTACTTCTACTTCTCCGTCGAAACGACCTTGTGTCGTGTCATACTTGAGAAGGTGAGCGAGCATCTTCGTGTCAGTCAAGTCGTTGATTGCAACAACTTCGACTCCTTCGTTTTTGATGATCTCGCGGAATGCCAAACGACCAATACGTCCAAATCCGTTAATACCAACTTTTACTGCCATAGTTAATTTCCTCCTTAGGGTAGAAGCTATTTATTGAAGAGCCAACGGGGGTCAACTCTTTAATAACGATTTAATAATTCTGTCGCCGCACCTTCGTCTGTGACGAGGATGATGTTCGGCGTGTGTTTCGCATATGCGGCAATCGCTTGTGCCTTCGATTTCCCTCCGGCGACCGCGATGACGGTGTCCATGTCGTCGAGCTCCTCTAATTGGATCCCGACCGTCTTGACCCGATGAACGATTTCACCTTCGGCGTTGAAGTAATATCCGAACGCCTCGGCGACGGCATCATGCCGTTCGATCATCCGCAAATGCTCTGGTGACGCGTGACGGCGTTTCGCCATCGTTTCCGCCTCACCAATTCCATGTACCACAATTCGCGCCGCTCTAATCATTTCCAGGACATTTTTTATGCTAGGTTCCTCCACCATCCGCTCGAACGTCTCTTGCGAAACCTCGTCCGGAATGTGGAGTAAATGATAGTCGGCATGGGCCCGGTCGGCCATTCGAGAACAGACGGTGTTCGCCTGTAACTCAAGCGTCTCCCCGAGTCCGCCGCGTGCCGGCACGAAATGCATCGGCCGTTCTTTTTTATCGGGCGACATCATGGCCGCAACCGATGCCATCGTCGTCCCGCCTGTGACCGCGATGATATTGTCGTCAGGTGCCAGTCGCGCTTTCAGCTGCGCGACGGCGGCCCGACCGATATCTCGCTGGACCCAGAACGTCTCGTCGGAATCACCCGGTACGATGACGACTTGGCGAACGCCTAGTTTTCGCTCGAGTTCTCGTGCGACTTCCGAGATTCCTAGGATCTCCCCCATGACCTCGTGCAAGTCTCTGAGAACGTTTCGGCCCGATTCCGTAAGGGAAATACCTTGAGTAGCGACCATCAATAGACCTTGGTCTTTCAAAAAGTCGACTTCTCGTCTTAGGATTCGTTCCGTCAGCCCGAGGCTTGTGGCGAGTGTCCGGCGACCGATTGGCTGCATCAACCGGACGTAATGTAAGATGTCGTAACGATGTCGGAGCGTATCGAGCATGTCGGGAACGATTTGCTTCTGAACTTGAATCAGCTGCTGGATCATACTCATTCCCCCTCGACTTAAAGCGTGGACAATTTTTGTCCCACTTTTATATTTGCGTCCCACCGCTACGACTTCATCTTATCAATGACCTTTCCGTCTTGCAACCCCTTCAAACGTTTTTTTTCGATGTAAGCGTATACTTAACAAAATCTTCAACTTTACTGTCATCGTATCGCCCTTGACTAATGACGCGCCCCTCGTGTAAGACGACGGGGATCTCGAACAAGTACTTCGCCTCGAGTTCTTCGTTGCCCGTGATGTCGACCTGCTCGAGTTCGAACGGATAGTCTTCCATGAGCCATTCGAGCATGACGAGTGCCTCCTCGCAGAGCGAACAGTTGGCACGCCGGTATAATGTCAGCACCATGTCAGTCCCCTCCTTTCCATAGTTGTCGTTCCCGCTCCCGCGAGTTTCCAAAACCGAGCGCTTCCCGATAGTTCGCCACGGTCCGTCGTGTCACCGTATAGCCGATCCGGGCCAACTCTCGCATGAGTGCGGCGTCACTCAAAGGTGACGTCTCTTGTTGAATCAGTTCGGCGAGCGCCTTTTTCACCATGAACGGCGATTGCCCATGATCCGTGGACCTGACGAAAAAGTGGCGCCACGCCATGACACCGCCCTCGGTCGCCACATACTTTCCTTGGATGGCCCGTCCGACGGTCGACTCGTGCTTGCCGATCCGTTCGGCGACTTCTTTCCGCGTCAACGGATGCAAGACGAGGTTGCCGTCGAGCCAGTCCGCCTGACGTTCCGCGATGACCGTCCATACTGAATGAAGCGTCGCGTTCCGCATCTCGAGCGTCTCGTGCCACCACTTCGCCTCGCGGTCGTCCCCGATTCGAGCCACATCGAGCGTTGGGCTGAACCATGTTGTCACAAGCTCACCGTCACGCCGGACGACTTCGAGTTCCGGTACGATATGCTCGGTTCCTTCATATAATATTGGTGTTTTCGGTAACGTCGCCACGATACGGGTCACCCGGTCGAACTCGGCCACCGAGATGTCGAGTCGTCCCGGGATGTCATCAACGTTCGCGTCGAGCGCCTCGAACACGTCCAAGACGAGCGGGTCGTCATGTTCAATCGCATGCCGGTACTGACAGTCCCGCTCATTCTTCGCCCCGATCCCCGTCGGTTCTAAAAACAAGAGCGCCTGGCGTGCCGCCTCAATGTCCGCCACATCGACCTCGAACCGATGGGCGAGCACGAAGTCACTATCAGGTAAGAGGCCGCGGTGGTCTAGCGCGAGGACGAGTCGCTTTTGAAGCATACGTTGGACCTCGTTCCCACTTCCTTCCTCGATTTGTTCGAACAGACGCGACTCGAACCCGCTCGCCGTGTCCTCCACCCATTCGACCGCACCGCTGCCGATGGCGATGTTCGGGTTCCGCTTTGACAAGCGGCCGAGCTGAAAAGCGATCGCGGTCCGGTCTGCTTCGAGAACCGGCAGACGCCTGACCATGTCCTGGGTCAGCTGTTGCTTTTGAAGTTGCTGTTGTTCTTGGCGTTGCATCGGTCACACCCCTCTCGTTTCCTATTGTAGCGAAAGGCGGGAAAACGCGCTCAAAAAAAAGTGAGACGAACAGGATTGCTTTTTTAAAAAAACAAATGTATAATAAATCGTGTCAGAGAACATGCACCCGTAGCTCAGGGGATAGAGCACTGGTTTCCGGTGCCAGGTGTCGGGAGTTCGAATCTCTCCGGGTGTATCAAAGAAAGAGGTCAGGCAGATGCCTGGCCTCTTTTGTCGTTTTAGAATCGTCAAACCGTGGAATAGGTCAAAAACGATGACTATCGTTTGACCAACATTGACTATAGCGGTATGATATGTTTACAACCTACATAAAGGAGGCAGATTCAATGTTAATTCCAACAGTTATCGAACAAACAGGTCGCGGGGAACGCGCGTACGATATTTACTCACGCTTGCTCAAGGACCGCATCATCTTGCTCGGAAGTGCGATCGACGACAACGTCGCCAACTCGATCGTTGCCCAGCTCCTCTTCCTTGCAGCCGAGGACCCAGATAAGGACATCTCACTTTACATCAACAGCCCGGGTGGTTCGATCACTTCCGGAATGGCGATTTATGACACGATGAACTTCATCAAACCGAACGTGTCGACGATTTGTATCGGAATGGCCGCATCGATGGGTGCCTTCTTGCTCCAAGCCGGTGAAAAAGGCAAACGCTTCGCGCTTCCAAACGCGGAGATCATGATTCACCAACCGCTCGGCGGTACGCAAGGTCAAGCATCGGACATCAAGATCCATGCTGAACGCATCATCAAGATGCGCGAGAAATTGAACCAAATCATGGCCGACAACACAGGCCAGCCGCTTGAAGTCATCGAGCGCGACACAGAGCGCGACTACTTCATGTCAGCTGAACAAGCGAAAGACTACGGTCTCATCGACAAGGTCATGACGCGTTAATCCAAAAGCGCCTTTCCCAACTCCGGGAAAGGCGCTTCTTTTTATTGGACAGGTAACCAAATTTCAATCAAGTCGTCAGCTCCGTCTTGCCCATGAATGTAGCGCTCAAAATCGAGTGCATCCCGCAACGTTACATCCGGCAACGCTAGAAGTTGATTATACGTCGTGGGGATGGCCGGGATTCCGCCTTCGACCGTGGCGACAAGATAACGTCCTGCCGACAGTTCAACCTGTCTTCCCTCTTCTCCTATGACAGGATCAGTCATCCCTGCTAGATAAGCTTCTTCTTTCGCTAAACAGACGCCATATGATTCGTCTGTCGTCAGCTCTGGTTGCAATTTTTCCCAAACGAATGGGATTGTGGTGAGTTCGGATACATAGCCGTTCACGATTTTCGGTCGGTCCCACATCTCATAACGTACTTTCATTGAATCTCCCCCTGTTTGCATCCATTTGATTTGTTGCTCGACTTGTCGCAACGCCTCGATTTCGCGTTGGACCTCATCAAGTCTGCTGTCGAGTAACTCGCTCACACTTTCTGCCGTTTGAATTTGTTCGAGCGAGATACCCATTTGGCGTAGTAACTTGATTTCGTTCAGGCGTCTTATTTCTTCCATCCCGTATAACCGATACTGATTATCTAAACGAGTCGGTCGTACGAGTCCTTTCGCTTCATACCATTTGATTGCTTTAGTGGACAACCCCGTTAGATGGACCACTTTTCCGATTTGAATCATTGGCGTCCCCCCTTCTCGTTGATCATAAAGCCGCCCGTAGCGGACAGGTCAACTCTTTTATTCCTCGACCTCGACCCCGAACACATAGCGGCTATCGCCTTGCGGCCATTCCCCGCCCGTCTCAAACAAATAGACGCCCGGTTCGTCGGGCACGACGGGTTCAGACCGTACGAGCTCCCCATCGATGATTTGATGGAATGAGGCGTTCGACGGCTCGGCATGGAACTCGACATCAATCTCGGCACCCGGTTCGACGGGCACGAGCTGCAAGTCGTCCGCTTCCGGCAACCCGTGGTCTTCACATACCGCCTCGCCCCCATTGGACCAGCAGAACGTCGACTGCTTCACCTCGGCCGTCACCGACCCGATCCGGACTGTCGGGAGCGGCGGTTTGATCGAGGACTCCGACTTCCAAAACGAGGTGGCCAACAACGCGCCGCCGACGAGAATCAACCCAACCACGACGATCCATAACCCTTTTCGTCTCAACTCGCTCATCTCCTTTGTTCTTGTATTCCCCGTTCCACGAAAAAACGACCCACTTCCGTGAGTCGTCCCGTTCATTTCGGGCGTCGGAGCCCTTTCATCATATAGCCGCCTTTAAAGTCAATCGGATCGAATGCGACGAGGAACGCCTTCGGCTCATACTCCTCGACCATTTGCCGCAAATCTTTCATCCGTGTCCGTGCCGCCAAGACGTCGAGACGATATCGGATGCCGTCACGCCCCTGACCTTGGTAGTGCGTCACACCATAACCGCTGTCGCGCATCTTTTGGATGAGCTCGGCCGGGAACTCTTGCGTGTGGACTTGGATCATGTTGTAGCCGATAGCAAGCTTACGCTCGACGTAACCGCCGACGAGAATCCCGAGCCCGAATCCGACCGCATAGACGATCATGCCGAGCGTCGTCAAATCTTGGAACACGATCCCGAGCGCGAAGATATAGATTAGCGTCTCAAGCGTCCCGAACAGCCCCGCAATCATCGTTTTTCCTTTGACGAGCATGATTGTCCGAAGCGTCAGCACCGGTACGTAGACGAGTTGTAATACTAGGATGAGCAAGATTTGCCCCATAGGATCGACCTCCATTCGAATTCAATATAACCACTATTCCAAATTTTAAGGCCGGATGCAACCAAAAAAGGCTGACCGCAGTCAGCCTTTCGCAATTATTTGTCTAAGTTATCCACGCTCGTGAGCAGTTCATAATCTTTGCGGATGACCTGATAGATGGCGTTCGTGTCACCTGACAATACTTCTTCCGCGCGCAATTGGTTGAGGAAGAGGCTTGTCGCGAACGTGACGAGGGCGCTTTTCGGGATCCCGATTTGTTTCGCACGCTCCGTGATGACCTGGTCTAAATCAGCGTCGATCGTGAGCGAGATTCTTTTCTTTGCATTCGACATAATCATGAAGCTCCTTTAAGTTACATTTCTAAGTCCTATACACAATTGCTAATTATATAGGAAGAATGGTTTTGGTGCAACCGGGGTCACGATGAGCTGATTTCTTCACCGTTTCGCACCTTGTCCGCGATCTGGTCGATCTTGCGGAGCCGATGGTTGATCCCCGATTTCGAGATCGGTCCCGTCTCGAGCATCTCGCCGAGTTCTTGGAGCGAGACGTCTTGATGGGTGACCCGGAGCTCGGCGATTTCCCGGAGTTTGACCGGTAAGATTTCAAGCCCGACCGTGCGCTCGAGGAACTTGATGTTCTCGACTTGGCGGAGCGCCGCCCCGACAGTCTTGTTCAAGTTCGCCGTCTCACAGTTGACGAGCCGGTTGACCGAGTTGCGCATGTCTTTGATAATACGCGCGTCCTCGAAGTCGAGCATGCCGCGCGTCGCCCCGATGAGTTTCAGGAAGTCCGAGATCTTTTCACTCTCTTTGATATAGAGGATATGCCCTTTCTTCCGCTCGAGCGTCTTCGCGTTCAAGCCGAAGCGGTTGGCGAGGTCACGGAGCGCCTGGTTATGGTTCTCGTACAGGCTGTACACCTCGAGGTGATACGACGACGTCTTCGGATGGTTGATCGACCCGCCGGCAAGGAACGACCCGCGTAAATAGGCACGGGCGAGGTTCTCGTCACGTGTCATGTCCGAGTTGAGCGTGCGGATCATCTCGTAGTTCTCCCCGAGGATTTCAAGGTCTCGAAGCATCGTCTCGGCACGCTGGGCGACCCGGACGATATAGACGTTGTTCTTCTTCAACCGCATTTTCTTCCGTACGAACAAATCGAGATGATGGTCGTACAGCCGTTTCATGAGGGAATAGATTCGACGTGCGATGGCGGCGTTCTCGGTCGAGACGTCGAGCGTCATCCCTCGCCCTAAAGCGAGCGAGATGACGCCGTTCATCCGGACGAGCGCGGATAGTTCCGCTTTCGCCTCGGCATCGGTCACGACGAGTTGCGTCAATTCTTTTTTGACGTCAGAGGCAAAGCTCATGCCGGTCCCCTCCTTTCTGTTCAATCACAACTTATTTCAGCTCAAGTTCTTGGAACGAGCGTGGTTTCTTGATGCGCAGGACACGTTGCATGACGAGTCCGGCGATGGCGTCCGAGTCATGGCGGATATAGTCACGGTTATAGTCGACGATGTCCCCCGCGAGCACGTTCGTGCCGTAATTTCGAAGCTTCTTCCGATCGAAGCGGACTTCTTCCGAGCCGTCCTCGAGGTAACGCTCTAAATAGATGTCCTCGATTGGCTCGTTGTTGACGACGATCGTGTCGACCGTCGACTTGCCGAGATATGCCTCGATCGATTTCAAATGTTTCATCGCGTCATACCCTTTCGTCTCACCAGGCTGCGTCATGACGTTGCAGATGTAGACGACCGGTTTACCCGAGCGGACGATGGCGTCACGCACTTCTGGAATCAAGAGGTTCGGGATGATGCTCGTATACAAGCTCCCTGGACCGAGCACGATCAGATCGGCGTCCTCGATTGCCTCGACGACACCAGCCGCCGGCTTGATGCCTTCCTCGAGCAAGAACAGGCGCTTGATTTGTTTCTCGACGAGCGGGATCTTCGATTCACCTTTGACGATCGTCCCGTCTTCGAACTCGGCGGCGAGCGTCATGAGTGTCTCCGTCACCGGGAGCACCTTGCCTTGGGCGTTCAACAGCTGCGACAAGACGTCGACCGCCTTGACGAACGAGCCTTCGCAGATATGCGTCGCCGCCGTCAACATGAGGTTGCCGAGCGAGTGCCCTTCGAGCCCGTAACCGCTGTCGAACCGATACTGCAAAATCTTGTCCATGAGTGGCTCGACCTCGGACAAGGCGAGGATGACGTTCCGGATGTCGCCCGGCGGCAACATATGGAACTCGTCACGGAGGCGCCCCGAGCTGCCCCCGTCGTCCCCGACCGTGACGATGGCCGTGATGTCGAGCGGATAATGCTTCAAGCCCCGGACGAGCGTCGAGAGGCCCGTCCCTCCACCGATGGCCACCACTTTTCTATCGCGTCTCATCTTATTTCTCCTTCGTCGCATGCGCGAGATCGCGATGGACGGTCTTGACGTTATAGCGTTCGGCGAAATGGGCCGACACTTTCTCGGCGAACGTGATCGAACGGTGCTTCCCGCCCGTACAGCCGAAGGCGACGACGACTTGCGTCTTCCCTTCGCGCTTGTACTGCGGCAACAGGAATTCGAGCATGTCGATCAGTTTTTTATAGAACGCCCGCGCCTCGGGGTGCGACATGACGTAATTCTGGACTTCTTCCGTCTGCCCGGTGAGCGGACGGAGTTCCGGGATATAGAACGGGTTCGTGATGAAGCGGACGTCGAACAACAGGTCGATGTCGAGCGGGACGCCGTGTTTGAACCCGAACGACATGAAGTTGACCGTGAACGGGATCCGTTCCTCGTTGAACTGGAGCAAGATGCGGTCTTTGAGCATCTGCGGCTTCAAGTCGCTCGTATCGTAGAGCGTATGGGCCCGGTCACGGAACCCTTCGAGCAACGAGCGCTCCATTCCGATGCCGACGAGCGGCGCGTCTTCCGGGGCGAGCGGATGCGACCGGCGCGTCTCCTTGTAGCGGCGCACGAGCACTTCGTCCCGTGTGTCGAGATACAACAAGTGCGGGTGCACGTTCTTCTGTTCCAAGTCGTCGATGACGATGAACAGGCTGTCGATGAAGTCGCGCGTCCGTGTGTCGATCGCGACGGCGATCTTCGGCCGGACCGAGCTGATGACATCGATCAATTGCGGCAAGAGCACCGGCGGCAAGTTATCGACGCAAAAATAGCCGAGATCCTCAAAGCTATTCATTGCGACCGATTTCCCGGCCCCGCTCATCCCGCTGATGATGATCAATTCTTCTAATCCTTTAAAGTCTTCCATGTCACTGACGCCCCCTTAAAATTGACAACCGAGCCGTGTGTGCAGCTCTCTTCTGTCCTTAGTATAACGAACGTCCGAAAAAAAGAGAAGGGATTGCGGTCGCCCGCAATCCCTTCTGCCTCATGTCACGCGTTTTGTTCGTGCAACGCCTCGAGGAGTCCCTCGATATAGTGTTGCGCGTTTTGAGCGGCAATCGATCCGTCGTTCGTCGCGGTGACGACTTGACGGAGCGTCTTGTCGCGTACGTCGCCGGCTGCGAAAATCCCTGGGATCTTCGTCTCCATCGCTTCGTTCGTGACGATATAGCCTTGCTCGTTCGTGATGCCGAGGTCTTTGACGAAACCAGTGATCGGGTTCATACCAATATAGATGAACACACCGTCGATTTCGTGGTCCGACTCGGTCCCATCGACCGTGCTGACGAGACGTGCCCCACCGACTTTACCATCGGCTTCCACGATCTCTTTGAGCGTGTGGTTCCAGATGAAGTCGATTTTCGGGTTGTCGAACGCCCGTTTTTGAAGAATCTTCTGCGCGCGAAGCTCGTCGCGACGGTGAACGATTGTCACCTTGTCAGCAAAACGTGTCAAGAACACGCCTTCCTCGACAGCTGAGTCGCCGCCGCCGATGACGAACAAGTTCTTCCCTTTGAAGAACGCCCCGTCACAGACCGCACAATACGATACACCGCGGCCGCCGAGCTCTTCTTCGCCCGGGACACCGATTTTCTTGTATTGTGCGCCAGAAGCGAGGATGATCGCCCGTGCTTTATAGTCACGGTTGTGCGCGTGGACGACTTTATATTCCGTCTCGTCCGAGATGCTTTGGACGTCGCCATAAGCGTACTCCGCCCCGAATGCTTTCGAGTGGTCGAACATTTTTTGAGACAAGTCTGGGCCGAGGATGCTGTCATAGCCCGGATAGTTTTCGATATCTTCCGTGTTCGCCATCTGTCCACCTGGGATACCGCGTTCGATCATAAGTGTCGATAAGTTGGCACGCGACGCGTAAAGTGCCGCCGTCATTCCGGCTGGGCCGGCCCCGATGATAATGACGTCATAGATTTTTTCTTCTGTCATAATGATTCCACCTCTGCATGAAATTGATTGACTTCAGTATAAGAAACCTAGGGAGGTATCGTCTATCTTTATGCTTGTTCGAGTGTCTGTTTGAACGAACGGATTGTGCCCGTGAGCGTCGCGACGTCGATTCCGAACGTGTCGGCGCAGTCGTCGAGGATGAGGGCATCCCGTTTCGCATAGAACATCCAGACGAGGGCCGCGGCCGATGCCGTGACGTCCTCGAACGATGCCCCGGCAAGGAGCAGGAGTGAGAACCGTTCATAGAAGTCGCCGTCGAGGCTCATCTGTTCCGCTTCCGTCACTTCCGTCTCGGCGAGCACGAGGGCCTCATACGCCCGAGCGATCCGGGCGTCACCGGTGAACGGTGCCCCGCAAATCTCAGCACGACATTTCTCGGCGAAGGCGAGCACCGTCTCGTTGTCGGTGATCCCGTTCGTCAACGCGAGTGCTTCAAACGCCTCGTCGTCGGCAAGTTTCGAGATGATTCGGATGATTTCGATGCGAGCCGCGTCTTCTTCTTGGCGCAACCCTTGGACGAGTGCCGAACGGAACTCGAGGTTGTCGCGGATGTCATACGGGCTCGCTTCTTCAAATTGTTTCAACTCGTCACTGTTCAAATAGGTGGCCGCTTCTTCAAGACGCCCGGTCTTGTAGGCGGACACGCTGAGCCAATGCCCGAACAGTGAATCCCCACGGAATCCGCGGTCTTTCAAGAGGCGGAGTTCTTCGTACGCGCGGTCGTATTGACCGACGAGCGCGAGTGTCGTGGCGAGTTTGTAGCGTAAGTCGAACTGGAGCGGGCGGACCCGTGTCAGCGGGACCGACAGTTGGAGCGCCGCTTCTGATTGTCCAGCCTCGTGCAACAACAAAATCGTGTTCAAAATCGCATGCAAGTTGCCCGGATTTTCATCGAGCACATACTCGAGCGTCTCGAACGCCGCTTCATCGTTGCCGAGATAAAAGTTGACGACGGCCAAGTTGTTGAACGACGGCCAAAAGCGCGGATAGCGGTCGATTAACCGTTCGAGCGTCGACTTGGCGGCGAACAAGCGGCCTTTGTCGATATGCTGCTGGGCCTCGGTGTGCCACGTGATCAACTCGTCTTCATCTTCGTCCTCGAGTTCTTGCTCGAGTTCGATCAGTTCTAATAGCGATTGGACCGAGTCCGCATAGCGCCCGTGTGCCTCGACTTCGAGGTAACGTTTCGCATACATCGCTGCTTCTTCATATAAAGAGATATAAGCGCAATTGCTCGCAAGGTGATACAAGGCCTCGGTTGACGTCTCATCGAGTTCTAGCACCCGTTTCCACACGTCATTGGCGTGATAGATCTCCCCTACTTCAAATAACAGTTCAGCGTACTGTTTGTGATAGTCGACGCGGTGCGCTGCAGCGGCAGTGGCTTCAGCCATGAAAAAAGTCGCTTCATCTAGGCGACCTTCACGTAACGCACGACGACCTCTATAGTAGTGGAGCTCCGCGGCGAGCGGAGATTCTGGTTCGGGTAGCGTCATTACTGCTTCATAGTTCGCTTCCATATTCTAAATCCTCCACATCATCTCTAAATCTATTTTTAGTTGCAGGGTTAAGAATACCGCACTCAAACAACGAGGGCAACTGAAAAACTTAAAAAAAATCGGGACTATATTCCTTCTATAATGAATATATTTTGCTAGGTCGTTCAAATGCTTTTCGACAAAAATATGGAGGTTTCATGTCAGCGCCCATAGACACAAAAAAGCGGTATCTCCTTTAAAAAAAGTGATACCGCCCTAGTAATTTTATGAGGCCCTACATGTCTTGACCTCAAAATGATTTCGCACTAAATTGTGTCTATTTTGTGTCGATGATATGGAGCTTTGCCCCAACGACGCGCTCTCCGGGCGCGACGTCACGATGGACGACGGCCCCGGCACCGATGACGGCCCGATCGCCAATCGTCACGCCAGGTAAAATCGTCACGTTCGCCCCAATCAACACCTCGTCCCCGATGTGGACGTCGCCGATCCGATACTCGTCGACGAGATACTCGTGACAGAGGATCGTCGAGTTGAACCCGATGACCGTGTTACGGCCGATCGAAATCCGCTCCGGGAACATGACGTCTGGCGTCACCATGAGTGCGAGCGCACTATAGTCCCCGATTTTCATACCGAGGAAGTTTCGATACAACCACCGCTTCGCCTTGACGGACGGGAAATACCGCCCGATCAAGACGACCGTCGTATTTTTGAAGACACGCAGGAAGCGAATCGTCCGGTACATCTGCCAAAGCGGGTTTGGCCCGTCTAGACGAAAGCGTTCCGTCTTACGCATGGACCGTGACCTCGTCGAGCCACGCCTCGAAATGTTCCATCGAGTCGATGATGACGTCCGGTTCGAGCGCTTCGAGGAACGCACGGCCTTTAATGGCCCAGCCGACAGCGACCGTCTTCGTCCCGGCGTTCTTGCCGCTGAAGATGTCCGTGTCGTTGTCCCCGACCATGACAGCGCGGTCCGCCGTCGATCCGAGCGCACGGAGCGCCCGTTCGACCGGTTCGGCGTGCGGTTTCTCATGTACGACATCATCGGCCGTGACGACCACATCGAACAGATGGTCGATCTTGAACAGACGCAAGCCTTGCTCGACGACGGGACGGCCTTTCGAGGTGACGACGCCCATCTTGTAGCCTTTGGCGTGGAGGCGATACAGCCCCTCGATCACACCCGGATATTCGGCGACGAGCTGGTCGTGCATCGCGATATTGAAGCTGCGATAGAACGCCTGCATCTCTTTCCATTCCGGCTCATTGAGCGCCTTGAACGACTTCTCGAGCGTCGGTCCGATGAACGGGAAGATGTCCTCATCGCGATACGTCTCGTCCGGGAAGTAGTACCCGAGCGTGTGACGGAAACTCGCGATGATGAGCGGGTTCGTATCGAGCAACGTGCCATCCAAATCGAATAGAAGTGTATCCATCAATCAAACAGTCCTTTCTCTGAAGGGTCGTCGTATCGTTTCGCTTTGCGGCGGACGATCATCATGACGACACCGAATACGATCATCGCGATCGAAACGAGTTGTGCCGTCCGGAGATCGCCGGCCATGAGGCTATCCGTGCGGAGCCCTTCGATATAGAAGCGTCCAATCGAATACCAGACGAGGTACGATAAGAAGATGTAGCCGCGCGGCGGGTTACCGACCATACGCCAGACGACGAGCAAGATGACGCCGAGGATGTTCCAGACGCTCTCGAACAAGAACGTCGGCAAGTAATAAGCGCCGTCGATATACATCTGATTGACGATCCAATCCGGGAGGAAGAGCGTCTCTTTCAAGAAACGGCTCGTCGTCTCGGCACCGTGCGCCTCTTGGTTCATGAAGTTCCCCCAACGTCCGACCGCTTGCCCGAGCAGGAGCGACGGAGCGAGGATATCGGTGATCTTCCAGAACGACATCGACTTGCGCATGCAATAGATGATGACGACGAGCAGCGCTCCAAAGATGGCACCATGGATTGCAATCCCGCCTTGGCGGATGTCGATGATCTGTCCAAGGTTCTCACTGTAGTAGTCCCATTGGAAGATGACGTAGTAAATCCGGGCGAAGACGATACTGATCGGAATCGACCAGATGATGACATCGACGACCCGTTCTGAATCATAATTGAGGCGCTTCGCCTCGAACAAGGCGAGAACGAGGCCGAGCATCGCACCGAAGGCGATGATCATGCCGTACCAATAAATCGGGAGCGACCCGATTTCAAACGCGACGCGGTCAAACGTTGGCTCTACCATTATTCCATGTCCCCTTCGTTGTCTTGGATGGCGTTCGCGAGACGTTCCGCGAACTCTTCGGCCGTGTTGATGCCCATGTTCTGCAGGCGATAGTTCATCGCCGCGACTTCGACGATGACGGCCAAGTTTCGTCCCGGACGGACCGGGATCGTGAGTAACGGCACTTCGCTATCGATGATTTTCATCGTGTTGTGGTCGAGCCCGACGCGGTCGTATACTTTGCCCGCATCCCAGTTCTCGAGGTTGATGATCAAGCTGATCTTCTTGTGCGAGCGGACGGCGCCAGCGCCGAACAACGTCATGACATCGATGATGCCGATCCCACGAATCTCGAGCAAGTGACGAATCAATTTCGGTGCCGAACCGACGAGCAACTGGTCCCCGGTCTGACGAATCTCGACTGAATCGTCGGCGACGAGGCGGTGACCCCGCTTGACGAGTTCGAGCGCGGTCTCAGATTTCCCGACACCGCTCTGTCCTTTGATGAGCACGCCGACGCCGTAGATGTCGACGAGCACGCCGTGCATCGCGGTCATCGGTGCGAGTTCCATCTCAAGGAAGTTTGTGATCTGTGACTCGATCGATGTCGTCATCGCGTTCGTGCGCATGAGCGGGACGTTCGCCGCCTCGGCTTCTTGTTCAATCTCTTTCGGGATGTCGAAGCCGCGCGTGATGAGGATGCCCGGTGTCAATTCCGTGCATAAAATCTTCGCCCGCTCGCGGCGGCTCTCTTCCGACAAGCTCGCGTAGAACGTGAGCTCGGTCTTCCCGAGCACTTGCAGCCGATTTTTCGCATAGTGGGTATAGTAGCCGGCAAGGACGAGTCCCGGTCGACTGAGGTCCGGTGTGGCGACGGGACGATGGAGTCCCTCTTCCCCGGCGATGACTTGAAGTTTGAAGCGCTCAACGAGTTGAGCCGTGCGTACGATATTTTGCATGAGTATCTGCCCCTTTCACGCTCATTATTGTATCATAGCTCTTCTGGAGAAGCGTCAACGAAAGTGAGCGAAACGTGTCGAAAAAAAGAGATGAAACTAATTCGTGGCGATTCCGTAGAACGGGTATAGAGGATTAGGGAGGTGAAATCACATGAATTCACTATTTTGGATTGCCATTGTCTTTATTTTTATCGTCGGGATCGCGGCGCTCGTCTACTTGGTCAAATCACTGTTTGACATGTGGCGCGAATATGCCGCGACGAAAAACGAGACGGTGTTGCTGTTGTTCATCTTGAACATCGTCGGCTTGTTCTTGTCCGGGTCGCTGTTATCGATGATCGTCGCCATCATCTTCTATTGGAAACGGTCGAAGACGATGCGGAACCTCGGGATTTTCTTACTCATCGCCGGACCGGTCCTGTTCATCCTGTTCATCATCGGCTCATTCACGCTGTATGACGGTCAAATGATGGATTGGGAACAAATGGAGTATCAAATGAATCTATGACATGACAAAAACCCGGAGGCAACTGCCTTCGGGTTTTGTCATGGATGTCTCATTCGCCCGGTACATAGCCGACCACGGTGTTCGACTCCGGTGCGGCCAAGATCGTCGGTACGTCGACGCTACTGTTCGGGTCCGCTTCGAACGAGACGGCGAGCGCCTCGGTCCCGGCATACGCATCGTCCAACAGTTCATAACCATCATCGACCGTGACACGATGTACCTCGGCACTTGCTCCCGCATCGATTGCGGGCTCCTGCCAGTTCCGCGCGGTCACATACGCCCAGGCGACAGCAATCGCTTCGTCGCCAGCCGGCTCGTTCTCATTGACGATGCGCTGTTCGTCGGCACATCCGCCAAGCACCAGCACCGCAATCATCATCCATCCGTACGCTGACACAAATCGCTTCATCCCGTCCCTCCTCGTCTCTCAAGTTAAAAGAAACCCGAAGGCAAGAGGCCTTCGGGTTGTCGGTCATTGCTGATGGAACGGGTTGTTCAAGTCGGCCGGATTGACCGGGTCGACTGGGTCGATTGGTTCCGTCGGTTCGTTTTTGTCCTCTTCGAGGAACGTCGACGGTGTGTGGAGCGAACCGTGTTCGAGGTCGATCGTGCCGGTACGCGTCCCGGCCTCGACTTCGATCCGCGGTGTCTGGCCACGGCCCGACAAGAATTCGAGTCGGCGTTGGGCGACGTCTTTCCGGTCGCGGATGATCTCGAGCTCGTCTAAATTACAGTGGAGACCACCGAAGTTCGTCTCGAGTTCTCCTTCGACCTCGACGCCGTGCGGCAAGACGAGACGGACGTTTCCGGCGAGCGAGGCGAGCTCGAACTTGGCCGGACGTGCCGTCGCGAGTTCGGCGCGGATGTTCCCGTTGCCGGTCTTGAGCGACGCCTTGTCGTATTTGCCGTTCACGATGACGGCTCCGTTGCCGGTCCGGACGTGGACGAGTTCAGATTCGACCGCTTCGACTTCGACCGTTCCGTTCCCCGTGTTGAGGAGCAGCTCCGAGGCATGTACTTCATGAAGTACGACCCGGCCGTTCGCCGTCTGGATACGAACGCTCTCGACGTCTAGGCCGTCGGCACGGACCTCACCGTTGAGCGTCTGTACGTGTAGGTGATCGAAATGATGATGCGGGACGTACAGTTCGACGTGCGCCCGGACGAGCTTGTCGCGGAGTGACACGACGAGACGGTCACCGATGACCGAATGCTTGACCGCTGACTGGAGCTGTTCGAGCGCCTTGTCCGCGTCCTGCTGACGGAGCGGACGTCCGGTGACAATCAGTTCACACTCGTCGTTGTCCGACGAGACGATCGTCGCCGAGGCGTTGAACAAGTCGAGCGAGATATCTTTCCCGGTGAACGGGAACGATTTCGAATACGTCACTTCCGGCCCGAAGTTCGAGCTGAACGTGAAGTCGCTTTCACGAAGTTTCGTCACGAGCCCTTCGACCGCCGACGTCAGTTTCGTCGTGAGCGACTCGACCGAGTAGGCATCGACTTTCTCCGTCTCTTGACGTTCCTCGAGCGCTTGGACACGCTCCGGCTCCAACTTCTCGAGCCGTTCGAGCTGGGTCATGCCTTCTTCAATCGTCAACTTCCCGTCTTTCACTTGCTGGAGAATCAGTTCACGCATTTCTTGTTTCACTGTTCGTTTCCCCCTTCGATTTGGTCACACGTCAATCATGTTCCCGTTTCTCATCATTTCTATACCTTACTTACGTTTTCCTGCTTTCGGTTTCGCTCGGGCCGCATCCCGTTCTAACACCGGTTTCAAATACTTGCCGGTGTACGACGCGGCGACTTCGGCGACTTCTTCCGGCGTCCCGGTCGCGACGATCGTACCGCCGCCGTCCCCGCCTTCCGGTCCAAGGTCGATCAAGTAGTCGGCCGATTTGATGACGTCGAGGTTATGCTCGATGACGAGCACCGTGTCCCCGTTCTCGACGAGGCGTTGCAGCACTTTCAACAGACGAGCGATGTCGTCGACGTGAAGACCCGTCGTCGGCTCGTCCAAGATGTAAATCGTCTTCCCGGTCGAACGTTTATGGAGCTCGGAGGCGAGCTTGACGCGTTGCGCTTCCCCGCCGGACAGTTCCGTCGCCGGTTGTCCGAGTTTCATATAACCGAGACCGACGTCAAAGATCGTCTGGATCTTGCGCTTGATTTTCGGAATCTTGTCAAAGAAGTCGAGCCCTTCCTCGATCGTCATATCGAGCACGTCGGCGATCGTCTTACCTTTGTACTTCACTTCGAGCGTCTCACGGTTATAGCGTTTCCCGTGACACACTTCACACGGGACGTAGACGTCCGGCAAGAAGTGCATCTCGATCTTGATGATCCCGTCCCCGCGGCACGCCTCACAGCGTCCGCCCTTGACGTTGAAACTGAAGCGCCCTTTCTTATAGCCGCGCATCTTCGCCTCGTTCGTCGACGCGAACACGTCACGGATATCATCGAATACACCGGTATATGTCGCCGGGTTCGACCGCGGCGTCCGTCCGATCGGTGACTGGTCGATATCGATGACTTTGTCGATATGGTCGAGTCCTTCAATCTTCTTATGCTTCCCTGGTTTCGCCTTGGCCCGGTTGATGTGATGAGCGAGCGATTTATACAGAATCTCGTTGATGAGCGTCGATTTCCCGGAACCGGAGACGCCGGTGACGGCGATGAACATACCGAGCGGGATCGAGACGTCGACCCCTTTCAAGTTGTTCTCTTCCGCCTTCAAGATCTTCAAGAAACGCTCGTCCGGCACTTTCCGTTCGGCCGGGAGCGGGATGAACTTCTTACCGGACAAATATTGGCCCGTGAGCGACTTTCGGTTCTTCATGAGCTGTTTCGGCGTCCCGGCGGCGATGACTTCTCCGCCGTGTTCGCCGGCACCCGGTCCGATGTCGATCAAATAATCGGCTGCCATCATCGTGTCCTCGTCGTGCTCGACGACGATGAGCGTGTTACCGATGTCACGCATCTGTTTGAGCGTCGCGATCAAGCGGTCGTTGTCACGCTGATGCAACCCGATCGACGGTTCATCGAGGACGTATAGGACGCCCGTGAGCCGTGAGCCGATTTGCGTCGCGAGACGAATCCGCTGCGCTTCTCCACCCGAGAGCGTCCCGGCGGCGCGTGACAACGTCAAATAGTCGAGACCGACGTTGTTCAAGAAGCTGAGCCGCTCACAAATCTCTTGCAAGATGAGACGGGCGATGGCGATATCTTTCTCGCTCAACTCTGTCATGATTGAGTCGAACAACTTGATGGCGTTGACGACGGACAGTGAGGTCACTTGCCCGATATGGTGGCCCGTGATTTTGACGGCGAGCGTCTCTTCTTTCAACCGATAACCGCTACATGTCGGACAAGCGTGTGTCGCCATGTACGTCTCCATCTGTTCACGGATATAATCGGACGTCGTCTCTTTATAGCGGCGCTCGATGTTGCGGAGCACCCCTTCGAAGAAAATCGTGTTCGTCCGGACTTGTCCGAAATCGTTCTCGTAACGGAACAAGAACGACTCTTCGTCCGTCCCGTGCAAGACGAGGTCTTGGTCACGCTTCGACAGACGTTCGAACGGCACGTCCATGTCGATGTCAAAGTGTTTGCACATCGAGGCGAGCAGTTGCGGATAATATTGCGAGCTTGTCGGCTGCCAGGCGACGACGGCGCCTTCCTTCAGCGTCTTCGACGGGTCCGGGATAACGAGTTCCGGGTCGACATCAAGCTTCGTACCGAGCCCGTCACACGTCGGACAGGCACCGAACGGCGAGTTGAACGAGAACATACGCGGCTCGAGTTCGCCAATGGAGAAGCCACAAATCGGACAAGCGTGATGTTCGCTGAACAGGAGCTCGGTGCCGTCCATCTTGTCGATGATGGCTCGGCCGTCGGCAAGGCGAAGCGCCGTCTCGAGCGAGTCGGCAAGACGACCTTCGACGTCAGCGCGGACGACGAGGCGATCGACGACGACTTCGATCGAATGTTTCTTATTCTTATCAAGCTCGATCTCATCGGTCAGTTCGATCGTCTCGCCATTGACACGAACGCGGACGAACCCTTCCTTTTTGAGCGAGTCGAACACTTTGACGTGCGTCCCTTTGCGGCCCGAGACGATTGGCGCCAGGATTTGCAGGCGCGTCTTCTCCGGCAGTTCCATCACTTGGTCGACCATCTGTGAGATGGTCTGGCTCGAGATTTCGATACCGTGACGCGGACAGACCGGTTTCCCGATGCGAGCGAACAAAAGACGTAAGTAGTCATAGATTTCCGTCACCGTTCCGACGGTCGAGCGCGGGTTACGGCTCGTCGTCTTCTGGTCGATCGAGATGGCCGGGCTCAGCCCTTCAATCGTATCGACGTCCGGTTTGTCCATCTGTCCGAGGAATTGACGGGCGTAGGCCGATAGACTCTCGACGTAACGGCGCTGCCCCTCGGCGTAGATGGTGTCGAACGCAAGTGACGATTTACCGGAACCGGACAAGCCCGTCAAGACGACGAGCTGGTCCCGTGGAATATCGATATCAATGTTTTTCAAGTTGTTGACGCGCGCCCCTTTAATGACGATCGCATTTTTCTTTTCAGCCATTTAATTCCCTACCTTCAACTCCAAGATTAAGTCACGCAATTCGGCCGCCCGTTCGAACTGGAGGTCGCGGGCCGCTTGTTTCATTTCTTCTTCTAGCTTGGCGATGGCTTCCTCACGTTCAGCCGGCTTCATCGAGCTGAGTGATTCGAGCACATCCTCCTCGGCGTCGACCGTCGCGCGGATGACGCCGCGTACTTCTTTACGGATCGTCTGCGGCGTGATGCCGTGTTCTTCATTATAAGCTTCTTGAATCGAGCGACGACGATCGGTCTCTTCAATCGCGCGCGTCATCGAGTCGGTCATCTTATCAGCGAACAAGATGACGTGCCCGTTCGAGTTCCGCGCCGCCCGCCCAATCGTCTGAATGAGCGATCGGTCCGAACGAAGGAACCCTTCCTTGTCGGCGTCTAGAATCGTGACGAGACTCACTTCCGGGATGTCTAGTCCTTCCCGCAGTAAGTTGATTCCGACGAGGACGTCGTATTTTCCGAGACGCAGGTCACGGATGATCTCAATCCGCTCGAGCGTCTTGATTTCAGAGTGCATATAGTTGACCTTGATGCCCGCTTCACGCAGATAGTCCGATAAATCCTCGGCCATCTTTTTCGTGAGCGTCGTCACGAGGACGCGTTCGTCCTGTTTGATGCGGTCGCGAATTTGGTCCATCAAGTAGTCGATTTGTCCTTTGATCGGATGAATCTCGATCGTCGGGTCGAGCAGTCCTGTCGGCCGGATGATCTGTTCGATCATGTGCGGGGTATGCTCGAGCTCGAACGGACCTGGTGTCGCCGAGATAAAGATCGCTTGCGACAACTTCTTCTCGAACTCGTCGAACTTGAGCGGACGGTTATCTTTAGCTGAAGGCAGGCGGAACCCGTGGTCGACGAGCACTTGCTTCCGGGCCTGGTCACCGTTATACATGCCGCGTACTTGCGGGAGCGTCACGTGCGACTCATCGGCGACGAGTAGGAAGTCTTTCGGGAAGTAGTCGATGAGCGTGTAAGGCGTCGCCCCTGCCTCGGTCAAGTTCAAATGACGCGAATAGTTTTCGATGCCTGAACAGTAGCCCATCTCACGCATCATCTCGAGGTCATAGTTCGTCCGCTGTTCGAGACGCTGGGCTTCAAGCAGTTTGCCTTCCTCGCGGAACTTCGCGAGCTGTTGTTCGAGCTCGGCCTCGATGTTGACGATCGCTTTTTGCAGCTTCTCGTCGCGGGTGACGAAGTGGGACGCCGGGAAGATTGAGACGTGCTCGCGGTCGGCGATGATCTCGCCGGTGAGCGGGTCCATCTCGCGGATGCGATCGATTTCGTCTCCGAAGAACTCGACGCGCAAGCATTGTTCGTCGCGTGACGCCGGGAAAATCTCGACGACATCGCCGCGGACACGGAAACGGCCGCGCTGGAAATCGATATCGTTCCGTTCATATTGGATGTCGATCAGTTTGCGAAGCATCTGGTCGCGCCCCATCTCTTTCCCGACACGGAGACTTATGACGAGACTGTTATATTCTTCCGGGTTACCGAGACCGTAAATACAGGAGACGGAAGCGACGATGATGACGTCGTCGCGCTCGAACAAGGCCGATGTCGCCGAGTGGCGGAGTTTATCGATCTCATCGTTGATCGAGGCGTCTTTCTCGATGAACGTGTCGGTCGACGGCACGTACGCCTCCGGCTGGTAATAGTCGTAATAGCTGACGAAATATTCGACGGCGTTGTTCGGGAAGAATTCCTTGAACTCCGAGTAGAGCTGTCCGGCGAGCGTCTTGTTGTGGGCCAAGACGAGCGTCGGCTTCTTCACTTCTTGGATGACGTTCGATACGGTGAACGTCTTCCCGGTGCCGGTCGCCCCGAGCAACGTCTGGTACCGGTCGCCGCGATTGACGCCCTCGACGAGCTGTCGAATCGCCTCCGGTTGGTCGCCGGCCGGCTTATATTCTGATTGTAAGTCGAACGGAACGCTAATCTTATCCATATATATTCCTCGCTTTCTGTTCCTTGCATATTGACTTGATTATAGCACATACACGAACAAATATTCGCTTCTGACACGCTTCCCAAATCGTTCCGCTTTTCGTTATCATGGAGAGTGAATCTAAGTAGAAACGAGTTGGTCGTCATGTGGTCACTTCTCTTCATCCCGCTCGGTGCCATCGTCGGCGCCTTGTCCGGATTCTTCGGCATCGGCGGCGGGGTCATCATCGTCCCGGTGCTACTCTTTAGTGGTTATTCGGCAGCAGAGGCCGTCGCCACGTCGCTCCTGTTCGTCGTCGGGACGAGCCTGTCCGGCGCGAAGAAACATACGTCGCTCGGCAACGTGTCTTGGTCGACCGGCATCACGGTCGGACTGACCGGCGCCGTCACGGCACAGCTGTCGAGCCGCCTCGTCCTCTCGATCTCGGGGACGTATGATTGGTTACTGAACTTATTTTATCTGGCTATCCTATCTTATTTTGCCGTTACGCTATTAAAGAAAACATCGAAACCGCAGAAGCCGAAAAAATCGACCGTTCTCGCGGGGATGATGATCGGAGCGATGGCCGGACTGTTGTCCGCCCTCCTCGGCATCGGCGGCGGGTTCATCATCGTCCCGCTCCTCGTCAGTTGGCTCGGCTTCACGACGCATCGCGGGGTCGGGACGAGCCTTGCTGCCGTCCTGTTCATCTCGCTCGGCGGACTCGTCGGCTATCTGCCGTCGCTATCGCTCGATTATGTGACGCCGCTTGCCCTCGTCCTCGGGGCGTTCATCGGCGCGCCGATCGGGGCATCCCTCACGGACCGTTACGACGATAAAGAGATTTCGCGACGCCTCGCTTGGCTCTACCTCGCCGTCATCGCTTCGATCCTCCTCGACCTTGGAGCCACGAGCTTTCCCCCGCTCGCGTACGTGAGTTTGATGGTCCTGCTCATCTTTCTCGTCGGGATCGGCCTCGACTTCAGACGCCGGATTACCAATCAAAACCACTTTTCATAAGAAAAGTGGCTTTTTTTGCATATTCGGTTTTGAAACGCTTTCATTTGGGGCATATAATGAAGTGGTAAGCCAAATTTAATATGGAAGGAAGGGAGTATCACATGTCAGCATTCGTCAGCGAAATTATTGGTACAATGCTACTCATCTTGCTCGGTAACGGTGTCGTCGCCGGCGTCGTCCTCCGTCATTCGAAAGCGGAGAACGCAGGTTGGGTCGTCATCACGTTCGGTTGGGGCTTCGCCGTTATGATCGGGGTATACGCAGCCGGAATCTATGGAGGGGCTCACTTGAACCCTGCCGTGACGGTCGGTCTCGCGACAGCAGGCTCATTCCCTTGGGCTGATGTGCCAGCGTATATTTTGGCACAATTCATCGGGGCGTTCATCGGGGCCGTCCTCGTGTATGTCCATTACAAGCCGCACTATGATGCGACCGACGACCCGGGCGCCAAATTGGCGACATTCTCGACCGCACCTGGGATTCGTAGCACACCGTTCAACGTGATCGGAGAAATCATCGGTACGTTCGTCCTCGTCTTCGGAATTTTATCTTTCGGGGCCAACACGTTCACGGACGGTTTGAATCCGCTTATCGTCGGTTTCCTCGTCGTCTCGATCGGTCTCTCGCTTGGTGGTACAACGGGATATGCCATCAACCCGGCGCGTGACCTCGGACCGCGGATTGCACATGCGATCCTTCCTATCAAAGGCAAAGGCACGTCGGACTGGGGCTACTCATGGATCCCGGTCGTCGGACCGATCATCGGGGCGGTCATCGCCGCATTGCTGTACGGTATTCTCGTACCATAATCTTTCTAATTTCTAAGGAGGCTCTCTCATATGGAGAAAGAAAAACGCTACATCTTAGCACTTGACCAAGGAACGACAAGCTCACGGGCGATCATCTTCGACCACGACGGAAAAATCGTCACGACCGCTCAGCGCGAGTTCAAACAATACTTCCCTAAGCCAGGCTGGGTCGAGCATAACGCCAATGAGATTTGGGGTTCTGTCCTCGCCGTCATGGCCGAGGCGTTCGGTTCGGCCGACATCGATCCAAAAGAGATCGCAGCTATCGGGATCACGAACCAACGGGAAACAGCCGTCGTCTGGGAGAAGTCGACAGGACGTCCGGTTTATAACGCCGTCGTCTGGCAATCGCGTCAAACAGCCGGTATTTGTGATGAGTTGAAGGAAGCCGGTCATGCCGACTTGTTCCGCGATAAGACAGGCCTCTTGATCGACGCCTACTTCTCAGGCACGAAAGTCAAATGGATCCTCGACAACGTCGAAGGCGCCCGTGAGAAAGCCGAAGCCGGTGACCTCCTCTTCGGAACGATCGACACTTGGCTCATCTGGAAACTGTCAGGCGGCCACGCCCACGTCACGGACTACTCGAACGCGTCACGGACGCTCATGTACAACATCTATGAGCAGAAGTGGGACGATGAGTTGCTCGAGATCTTGACGGTACCGAAGTCGATGCTCCCGGAAGTCAAACCGTCGAGTGAAGTGTACGCCAACACGATCCCGTACCACTTCTTCGGCTTCGAAGTTCCGATCGCCGGCGCGGCCGGTGACCAACAGGCAGCCCTCTTCGGTCAAGCCTGCTTCGAGTCAGGAGAAGGTAAGAACACGTACGGTACAGGTTGCTTCATGCTCATGAACACGGGCGAAGAAGCCGTCAAGTCGGACCATGGTCTGCTCACGACGATCGCATGGGGATACAACGGTAAAGTCGAATATGCGCTCGAAGGTTCAATCTTCGTCGCCGGTTCGGCCATCCAATGGCTCCGTGACGGACTCCGTATGCTCAAGTCGGCGAAAGACACGGAACAGTACGCCAACCGCGTCGAGACGACAGACGGCGTCTACGTCGTCCCAGCCTTCGTCGGACTTGGTGCCCCGTATTGGAACTCGGACGTCCGTGGTGCCATCTTCGGCCTCACGCGCGGGACGGAGAAAGAACATTTCGTCCGGGCGACGCTCGAGTCACTCGCCTATCAGACACGCGATGTCTTGACGGCGATGGAACAAGATTCTGGCATCGAGTTGAAGACGCTCCGCGTCGACGGCGGTGCGGTCAACAACAACTTCCTCATGCAGTTCCAAGCGGACATCTTGGACGTCCCGGTCGAACGACCTGAAGTGAGCGAGACGACGGCTCTTGGTGCCGCCTATCTCGCCGGTCTCGCCGTCGGGTTCTGGAAAGACCAAGCAGAGATCAAACAACAGTGGAAACTTGACCATCAATTCGAACCGAAGATGGACGACGCACACCGCGAAAATCTGTATAAAGGCTGGCAACACGCAGTCGAAGCGACAATGGGCTTCAAACCATCAAAACTTGAACTTTAATTGAACGCACGAAAGGGAGCATCCGCCAAGGATGCTCCCTTTTATAGTTTCCGTAACCGCAGACGCGGGCTCGCCGGTTCGGCGACGAACAAGATGCCGAGCTCGTGCGGGTCGGTCTCGTACATCGCCCGTTGCACGAAACGGATGTCCCCGTTCAAGTTGAGCACCTCGAGCTTGATGTACGGTTTATGCAACTGGAGCGCCTCATAGAAGCTGCTCCCGCCCGTGATGACGGTCCCGTTCACTTTGTAGATCGATTCACCCGGGATGAGCTGCATCGCCTCGCCCGGTGAGCCCGGGAGCGTATCGATGATGACCGCGCCCCGGTTGCCGTTGATGAACACCGGCGTCGTTCCTCGGTTCTCCCGCTTGATGAGTTGCAATGCGAGCTCATACAAGACGAACAGACCGAGCAATCCGTAGGCCGCGTACGGGACGTCGATGGCGTAGGAAGCCCCGACCAAACCGATGGCGATGAGCGCGAGCAGGCCTCGATACAGGCTCAAGCGGCCGAGGAGCGTCCCTGGGAGTGCTCCCGTCGACAGCAGGCTCACCCCGATTGGGATCGGCAAGATGATCGGCACTGGGCCGTCGAGACCGAAGGACGGGGGTAGGAAGACGACAAGCGGGAAGAACCAGAGCCGTTTGACGACGTGGCCGCCGATGAATTGGCCCCGTTTGGACAAGATGAGCGTCGGTGACGTCTCGACCGGACCGTTCCACCGTAAGAGGATCGCTTCCGCGAGCGTCACGACACCGAACACGAGCGCATACACCGGCCAGTCGACCTCGGCCAATCGATCCATCCACCCTGTCAGTCCGCCATACTCGATGACGTCACGAAGCGCGACTGCCGTCAGCATGATCAAAAACGGGAACGCTGGGCTGCTGAAACGCGGGTGCATCGTCAAGACGATGAGCGCGTAAAGCACACTGAACGTCACGACCCATTCCCAGTTGACGGTCGTCTCGAGCAGAATCAGCGCCGCCGAACCGATGACGGCAAGGAGCAGGCTCGGCCATAGAAAATGGCGCCAGTCCGATTTCGGCGAACGCCGACGCGAGCGGAACATGCCCCGCTCCCGTTTGATGCGCGTCATGGATATGTAAGCGAGGGCGACGAGCGTCGCCCAGAGTAGCGGACTACCGATCAAGGTCAACAAAGCAGTAAAACTCATTCGTAGAACGTCCACACTTGTCCAATCCTTTCCCTAATCCTTATTTTGCAGCTTCTTCGAGCGCGCGATTCAATTGGGCATCGTTCGCCTCATCTTGAATCTCCTCGAGCAAGCGTGACTCGAGCGCCGACGCCGTCGCTTCATTGACGATCCCGTCTTCCGGCAAGTTGTTGTCGGCTTGGAAGGCACTGACGGCACGGCCCATCGTATCACCGAAATAGCCCGGCTGTCCGCCCGGCTCATAGCCGATGCCCGTCAACACGGTATGCAAGTTCGAGACCGCTTCCCCGTAGTCCCCGACTTTGAGCGTATCCGCGTCGGCGAGGATGCGGGTGACATTGAAGTAATCCGGTTGATCGACCTCGACGTCCGGTTCGATGCCTTTCTCGTTGATCCAGTTCCCGTCCGGTGTGAGCCATTTGCTCGTCGTCAGCTTCAAGTTGCTGCCGTCCTCTAAATCGAACGCCGTCTGGACGACGCCTTTCCCGAACGTCTTGTTGCCGATGATCGTGGCCCCGGCACCTTCTTTGAGGGCTCCGGCCAGAATTTCAGACGCCGATGCCGACCCTTCGTCCGTCAAGACGAACAAGTCGTACGGCTTCGCTTCCCGGGCACGGCCGCTCTGCGACTCGCGGTCCCCGTCCGCATTCTCGATTTGGACGACCGGTTTGTTCGTCGGGACGAATCCTTCGGTCATCTCGATGACGGCAGGGAGCAATCCACCCGGATTGCCTCGTACGTCGATGATCAGGCTATCGATCCCTTCCGATTCAAGCGCCTCGAGCTGCTCTAAAAATTCGTCCGCCGTCGGCTCGGAGAATTGGGTCACCTCGATATAACCAACCTTTTTTCCGTCCTGTTCTTTCACTTCCGAGTAGACGGTCTCGATTGGAATCGTGTCACGTGTGATCTCATAGTCGGCCTCTTGTCCGCCGCGGCGAATCGTGAGCGTGACGACGGTCCCTTTCTCGCCCCGGATGAGCTGAACCGCCTCTTCGACGGCCATCCCTTCGATCGACTCGCCGTCAACCGCCGTGATGACGTCGCCGGCCCGGAGTCCCGCCTCTTCGGCCGGTGCGCCCTTGATTGGAGCGACGATTAAGATGTCTTCTCCTTTCTTCTCCAAAGTCGCGCCGATTCCTTCAAAACTCGACTCGATCGAGTCGGTGAACTGTGACGTCTCTTCGGCGTCGAGGAAGTCCGAGTACGGGTCGTCAAGCGCTCCGGTCATACCGTCGAGCGCTCCCGTCAACAAGTCCTCTTCCGAGATGTCCTTGAGCGAATGCGTCTCGATCAATTGCCGGACTTGGTCGACCTTGTCCCAGCCTTCTGCCTTCGGTTGAATCGGCAGCGCCGTATCCGTAAACGCCATCGTCGCGAGCCCTGCACCGGCTCCGGCGACGAACGTGGCGCCGGCTAGTAATCCTGCGGTTGTATTTTTCACGGGTGATTCCCTCTTTTCTCTTTGTCAGTCTTTCATTCAGTATAGCAAAAAGTTCAGAAAAACGGACGCGTTCCACAAATTTGGAACACGTCCGTCTCATCAGTAACCGATATAAGGACCCGGGTCGACCGCATTCGGTTGCCCTGGCGCCCATTGTCCGCGATGTAATTCGAAGTGGAGATGCGGTCCCGTCGACCAGCCCGTGTTACCGAGCGTACCGACGGTCTGGCCAGCGGACACCGTTTGCCCAGACGAGACCGTGATCGAGTCGAGATGGGCATAGACGGTCGTCCAGACGGCCCCACCGACGATGTGGGAGACGAAGACGACGTTGCCGTATCCGGTCGCCGGCGCCGCCTTGATGACGATGCCTGGTGCCGCCGCGACGATCGGGGTCCCGGTCGCATTGACGAGATCGATGCCGCGGTGCGACTCCGCCACGCCTGTCAATGGGTTTTGGCGAGGACCGAACGGGCTCGACACGTAACCGGACACCGGACGGACGAACGAGGTCGCCGGCCCCGACACGTTCGTCGGGGCTTCCGCAGGCGGTGGGGTCGTCGGTGCTGGTGAGGCCGTGGCCTTCTCGTCCGACTGTCCTTTCGCTTCCGCTGCGGCTTTGGCCTCGGCCTGTGCTTTCGCCTCGGCTTCTGCCTTCGCCCGTGCTTCCGCTTCGGCTCGAGCCTGCGCTTCGGCCGCTTCTCGTTCCGCCGTGGCGATCGCTTCGAGCTGCCCGGCGATGATGCGGCTCTGTTCGTTCATGAGCGCCTGCTCTTCGGCACGGCTCATTTTTTCAAGTTCGAGCAGTTCGACCTGTTCGTTCAGCTCCGACAACAAGTCGCGCTTCTGTTCGGCGGCGACGTCGAGCGCTTGTTTCGTCACGACGAGCTCACGTTCTTTTTGTTTCAAGAATGACAGCTGCGTCCGTTGCCGTGCCTCGAGCGTTTCGAGCCGCTCGACTTCATTCATGTAGGTATGTATGAGGTCCCGGTCCTGCTCCGCGATCGTCTGCGCGGTCAACAGCCGCGTCACGAAGTCTCCGAACGAGCGGGACTCAAAGACGACTTGGAGATAGGACCGGTCCTCGTGTACTTGAAGCACACGAAGACGCTCACTAAGGAGCGCCTTCTGGCTTTCGAGGTACTGCCCTTGGGCAGCGAGTTGATCACGGGTTTCCTCGAGCTCAGTGCGCGCCGCGTCCGCTTCTTCCTGCTGGACGACGATCTGTTCACTTAATCCCTCGAGACGTTCGTTGACGGCGCGAATCTCTGTCGATACCGCGTCGCGTTCCGCCTCGGTGATGTCGAGCTCGGCGTCCGTCTCGTCTTGCGCTTTCTTGGACTCCTCCAATTGATTGGATAGACGATCTTGTCGTGCTTTCAGCGTGTCTTTCTCCGTCGCCATGACCGGCGAGGCAAGTAGCGTCAAACTTAATCCAAGCGCAAGCGAACGTTTCATCCGCCAACTCCTCCTCATATTTAAATTAGATTAAACTTTCAAGAACCGACCGAGTGATGTCGTCGAGCCCCAGATCCCGATGAAAGCACCGAGCGCCAAGAGGACGAGCGACACTTGTGTCGTCAGTACCGATGGATCAATCAATTTAAATATATCACTATTCAGTTGATCTAGCGATGGTTGTAAAGCACTATATGCGACGTCATAACCGAAGTAGATGACGGCGATCGGGATGAGCGCGCCGAGCACACCGAGGAGAAGTCCTTCGATGAAGAACGGCCAGCGGATGAAGCTGTTTTTCGCCCCGACGAGGCGCATGATCTCAATCTCGCGACGGCGTGAGAAGATCGTCATCTTGATCGTGTTCGAGATGAGGAACATCGCCATGAGTGTGAGACCGACGATCAACACGAGTCCACCGATGCGAATCCCGTTGAAGAAGGCGAACATCTTGTCGATATAGTCCTGTCCATATGTGACCTTATCGACGTTGTCGAGTGATTGCACGGCGTCGGCGACCGTCTCCGTGTTGAGCGGGTCTGATGCCTTGACGATATAGCGGTCATGGAGCGGGTTGTCTTTCTCGACCGTTCCATAGGCGTTGGCGTCTTCCCCGAGCTGGTTACGGAAGTTTTCAAGTTCATCTTCTTTCGAGCTGAACGTGACCGACGCGACGCCAGGGATTTGTTCTAAGTTCTCCCCTAGCTTCTCGACTTTCGCTTCCTCCGCGGTCCGGGTGACGAAGACTTGGATTTCGACGTCGTTCTCGACGTTCTCCGAGATCTCATTGACGTTGAACATGACGAGGGCGAACACCCCGACGAGTAACAAGGTGATGGTGACGGCACTGACAGCCGCAAACGTCATCCACCCGTTGCGAAGTGTTCCCTTGAACCCTTCGCGCAGATGACGGATTCCACTTTTAAATATCATAGCCATATGCTCCTTTCTCTTCATCGCGGACGACTTTTCCGTTCTCGATCGCGATGACGCGATGACGGATCTTGTCGACGATATCACGGTTGTGCGTCGCCATGACGATCGTGGCCCCGCGACGGTGAATCTCTTCAAATACTTCCATGATGCCCCAAGCCGTGTCCGGGTCTAAGTTACCGGTCGGCTCGTCGGCGATGATGAGCTTAGGCTTATTGACGATGGCACGGGCGATCGACACACGTTGTTGCTCCCCACCCGACAGTTCGTCCGGATAGTTGCGCGCCTTGTGCTTCAGGCCGACGAGGTTCAACACGTCCATGACCTGTTTGCGCATCGTGCCCGTGTCGGCTTGAACGACCTCGAGTGCGAACGCGACGTTCTCATATACCGTCAAAGACGGCAACAACTTGTAGTCTTGGAAGATGACGCCGAGTTGACGGCGCAGTTTTGGGACGTGGCGGTTTTTCAGTTTGCCGACGTCAATCCCGTCAATCATGAGCTGACCGCTCGACGGTTTTTCCTCCCGATAAATCATTTTCATGAACGTCGATTTCCCGGCGCCGGATGGTCCGACGACGTATAGAAATTCGCCGTCTTCGATCTTCAAATCGAGGTCGTCGACTGCGACGACGCCGTTTGGATATACTTTGCTGACTTTTTGCATCGATATCATAACGTATTCCCTACCCTTTTTATATATTTTCCATGCATCTATGACGAATTCTGAATTGGTTTCATCGAATTGATTCGTTAAGTGAATATTTTCGCCTAGCCTCTGTTCTACACGATAATCAGATAACCTGTCAAGCGACCATATAACAGTCACCCCTATCCAATTCATCGCTGAGGCGATAGTTCAAGCGCCTACAATTATAACAATCGAACTTTTAAATAACCATTACAGGATTGTTTCAGTTGGATGGAGTTCGGTGGGAAATTGTCGAAATGAAGATGGGCTTCACGAGATCGACACAGACGGTGAAACGCACATTCAAAAAGGCACTCGCGGACGCGAATGCCTTAGTCAAATCACGAGTTTCCCGTGCCTTGATTATTTTTTCTCAGCGAGCCAAGCCGCGACCGCTGTGATTTCTTCGTCTTTCTCGATCACGTTCGCAGGCATGGCGCCTTTCCCGTTTTTGATAATTTCTTCGATTTCACTAGCCGACAGACGTGAACCGACGTCCGAAAGTTTCGGGCCGCTCATACCTTCTAAGTTCGCGCCATGACACGCCGCACAGTTTTGGGCGTAGACCGCTTCCGCGTCGACCGACGCCGTGTTCGCGCCGTCCCCGTTGCTCGTCGTCTCTTCTTCATCGCCACCGCCACACGCTCCGAGCGTGAGCATGGCGCCAAGTCCGATTGCCATCATCCATTTCTTCATAATCAGGTTCCCCTCCTAAGTTGTAGAAATAACCTACTTTTACCATTATAGCCGTTATGAACCGCTTTCTAACCTAATCTCATCAAAAATACACAAAGATTCCACAACTCAAGGCACGTTGATATAGCGTTTGTCGGACGTGAACCCTTGCCCCATCACCTCGTGCGCCTCGCTGAAGATGAGGAACGCGTCGGGATCGATGCGACGGATGATCTCTTTCAGACGACTCACCTCGTTTTGGCGGACGACGACAAGGAGCATTGGCCGCTCGAGACGCGAGTACGCCCCGATCGCTTGGATTTCCGTCGCGCCCCGGTCGAGCTCGTCGAAGACGGCGCGCGTGATGATGTCCCGCTTCTCCGAGATGACGTATGCCATCTTGTCCTGCGTGAAGCCGAGCTGGACGAAGTCGATCATCTTGATCGTGATGAACAGCGCGATGAGTGCGTACAGCCCCGTCGTGAACGAGAACGTGACCGCAGCGACGAGGACGACCACCCCATCGAGGATGGCGATACAGAGATAGAGCGGGATGTGGGTGAACTTATGTAGGATCTGCGCGAGCAAATCCATTCCCCCGGTCGAGGCCCGTCCCCGGAAGATGAGCCCGAGACCGATCCCGACGCCGGCCCCGCCGAAGATGGCTGCGAGCAGCGTGTCATTGACGGCCGCCCCCGCGTCGATCGCTTCATAAAACAAGATCACGCCCGGCAAAAAGATTGACCCGACGAGCGACTTGACGCCGAAGCCGAGCCCGAGAATCATCCAGCCGACGAGGAGGAGCAACACGTTCGACACGAGCTGGAACGCCCCTGGCGAGATGTTGAACAGCTCGTACGTGATGATCGAGATCCCGCTGACGCCGCCCGAGGCGAGGTTGTTCGGCAATAGGAACAAGCTGAACGCCGAGGCGACGAAGACGGACCCGGTCAGTAAATAGATATAGTCTTTGACGATTTGCTTCATTAAAGGTTTTCTCCTCTACATACAATGTGGCCCAAAGACGTCAGTCCTTGAGCCACTTGCATCACATATTTGTCTTGCGGAGGTAAGCGTCGACGAAGCCCATGATGTCCCCATCCATGACGCCGCCCGTGTTCCCGACCTCATAGCTCGTGCGGTGGTCTTTGACCATCGCGTACGGGTGGAAGACGTACGAGCGGATTTGGCTGCCCCAGCCGATGTCTGTTTTCTCGCCGCGGATCTCATCGAGCTTGCGTTGCTGCTCGTCGAGTTCGCGTTGATACAGCTTCGCTTTAAGCATCTTCATCGCCGCTTCGCGGTTCTTGATTTGCGAACGTTCAGCCTGACACGAGACGACGACACCCGTCGGCACGTGTGTGATCCGGACGGCCGAATCGGTCGTGTTGATGTGCTGACCGCCGGCACCCGACGCGCGGTACGTGTCGATGCGGAGGTCTTCCGTCTTCACTTCGATCTCAATGTCGTCATTGAACTCCGGCATGACATCGCACGAGACGAACGATGTATGACGGCGGCCTGACGAGTCGAACGGCGAGATGCGGACCAATCGGTGAATCCCTTTCTCCGCTTTCAAATAGCCGTAGGCGTTATGCCCGACGATACGGAGCGTGACCGACTTGACGCCGGCCTCTTCGCCCGCAAGGTAGTCGACCGTCTCGACTTTCCAGCCTTGCTTGTCAGCGAAACGTTGATACATGCGCAGAAGCATCGATGCCCAGTCTTGCGACTCGGTACCGCCCGCCCCCGGGTGCAACTCGAGGATGGCGTTGTTCGCGTCATACGGTCCGTTCAAGAGGATCTCAAGTTCGAACGCGTCGAAATCGGCCTTGAGCGCCGTCACCATTTCTGCGAGTTCTTCTTGCATCTCAGCGTCCGGCTCTTCTTTGATGAGTTCAAGCGTGACTTCGCCGTCCTCATGGCCGTCCGCAAGCTGTTGATACTTGTCGACCATCGCTTTGAGCGCGTTCGACTCGTCGATGACTTTTTGCGCCTTCTCTTGGCTGTCCCAGAAGTCCGGGTACGTCATCTCGTTCTCAAGCTCGGCGATGCGGGCCTGCTTCTCTGTCAGGTTGAGCGATTGGCGATAATTCTCGAGGCGTTTCGCCATCGCCTCGAGTTCGTTGCGAATATCTGAAATTTCCATAGTGTAGGTCACCTTTCCGTAGGAAAGAGGCGAGCGGGCTCGCCTCTTTCAAAATTAAGCCTGTTGTTTGCCGTGGCAGTTTTTGAACTTCTTGCCTGAACCACACCAGCACGGGTCGTTGCGCCCGAGCCGTTGGTCTTCAGAGCGACGGACCGGCTTTTTCTTCACCGGCGTGTCGTCCTTGCCAGACACCGCCACTTCCTCCTCGACGACTTTCTCGCGTCGGAGGTTGTCGCCGACTTCGGCACGGAGCACGAAGCCGGTCACTTCTTCGGAGATGGCCGCGTTCATCGCATCGAACATGTTGATGCCTTCCGCCTGATACTCACGGAGCGGGTCGTTCTGCCCGTAAGCGCGCAAGTGAATCCCTTGACGAAGCTGGTCCATATGGTCGATGTGCGCCATCCAGTGCGAATCGACGGCACGGAGAACGATGATCTTCTCGAACTCGTTGAAGCGTTCCGGCGGCGCGAGTTGGCGTTTCGCCTCATACTGCGCGTTCGTGCGTTCGCTCAACAGCTCGATGATCTCTTCGCGCTCTTTGCCGAAGAAGTCCTTGCCTTCGACCGGTTGCTCGAGGGCGAGCGTCTGGTTGGCCCAGTGCGCGAGTTCCTCGATGTTCCACTCTTCCGGCACGAGTTCGAGCGGCGTATATTGCGCCACGCCCGTCTCGACCGTCTCTTGAATCATCGAACGGACGATGTCCGTGACCGATTCGTTCTCGAGGATGCTGGCCCGGTCTTTGTACATGACTTTCCGTTGGTCGGCCATGACGTTATCGTAGCCGAGGAGCTGCTTCCGTGCGTCATAGTTGTTGCCTTCCACACGTTTTTGGGCCGACTCGACCGCTTTCGAGACCATGCGGCTCTCGATCGGTTGCGTGTCGTCCATGCCGAGGCGCTCCATCATGTTCTGGAGGCTGTCAGTACCGAAGCGGCGCATAAGCTCGTCTTCGAGTGACAAGTAGAACTGGGATTTACCCGGGTCCCCTTGTCGTCCGGCCCGTCCACGGAGCTGGTTGTCGATCCGGCGCGATTCGTGGCGCTCGGTCCCGACGATGTATAATCCGCCGAGCTCGATCACGCCTTCGCCGAGCTTGATGTCGGTACCGCGTCCGGCCATGTTCGTCGCGATCGTGACCGAACCTTTTTGTCCGGCGTTCTCGACGATTTCGGCCTCACGCGCGTGGTTCTTCGCGTTCAACACTTCATGTTTGACCTTCTTCTTCGAGAGGAGCTTGCTCAAATACTCCGACGTCTCGACGGCGACCGTCCCGACAAGGACCGGTTGTCCCGTCGCGTGGGCTGCCATGATCTCGTCGACGACGGCTTTGAACTTGCCTTCCATCGATTTGAAAATGAGGTCCGAACGGTCTTCCCGAAGGATCGGTTTGTTCGTCGGGATCGTCACGACCTGCATGTTGTAGATGTTACGGAACTCTTCTTCCTCCGTCTTCGCCGTCCCGGTCATCCCGGCCAGCTTCTCATACATGCGGAAGTAGTTTTGATACGTGATCGTCGCGAGCGTCATCGATTCGCGTTGAATCTCGACGCCTTCTTTCGCCTCGATCGCCTGGTGCAACCCTTCCGAGTAGCGGCGTCCGTCCATGACCCGACCCGTGAACTGGTCGATGATCATGACTTGGCCGTCGCGGACCATATAGTCGACGTCATGATGCATGACGGCGTTGGCACGAAGGGCGAGTCCGACGTGGTGGTTGACCGAGACGTGCTCGATCGCGAACAAGTTGTCGATGCCGAAGAACTTCTCGGCGAGGTCGACCCCTTTGTCCGTCAAGAGGACCGATTTCGTCTTCACGTCGACCGTGTAGTCGTCCTCAATCTTGAGCGTCCGCACGAACGCGTCGGCCCGTGTATAGAGTTCTGTCGATTTTTGAGCCGAGCCCGAGATGATGAGCGGGGTCCGCGCCTCATCGACGAGAATCGAGTCGACTTCATCGACGATCGTGAAGTAGAGCTCGCGTTGGACACGGTCTTCTTTATAAAGGACCATGTTGTCACGCAAATAATCGAAACCGAGCTCGTTGTTCGTCGAGTACGTGATGTCACAGTTGTATGCCGCCTGCTTCTCGACGCGGTCCATGTTCGACACGTTGAGGCCGACCGAGAGACCGAGCGCGAAGTAGAGCGGTTCCATGAGTTCTTTGTCACGGCGGGCCAAGTATTCGTTGACCGTCACGACGTGGACGCCGCGGCCCGTGAGCGCGTTCAAGTACACCGGGAGGGTCGCGACGAGCGTCTTCCCTTCCCCGGTCTTCATCTCGGCGATGTCGCCGTTATGGAGCACGTAGCCCCCGATGAGCTGGACACGGTAGTGGCGCATGCCGAGCACGCGCTCGGACGCCTCGCGGCAGACCGCGAACGCTTCTGGCAAAATATCGTCAAGCGTCTCGCCCTTGTCCAAACGCTCCCGGAACTCAATCGACTTCGCCTGAAGTGCTTCATCAGACAATGCCTTGATCGGTTCGGCGAACGACTCGACGAGGTCGGCCGCTTTTTCTGCTTTTTTCAATACTCGTTTCTGTGGAGCAAATAAATCTTTCAAAAAGTTCGCCATACGCTTTATCTCCTCTGCATTCACTGAAAAAATGCATGTTTTTTCCCTAATGTACAGTTTAACCGAAGTGACCCTTGCTTTCAAGGAAAGGCAAAAGGAAACGGCCCTCCGAGTCGGAGGGCCGTGTGGTTTCAAGGTTGAATTATTCAGGTTCGATCAAGCCGTATTTGCCATCTTTACGACGGTAGACGACGTTCGTGTTGCCCGTCTCTGCGTCTGAGAAGACGAAGAAGCTGTGACCGAGCATGTCCATCTGAAGAATCGCTTCTTCCGTGTCCATCGGTTTGAGCGTGAAACGCTTCGTCCGCACGAGTTCGAGTTCTGCCTCGTCCTCGTCATAGACGACCACGTCTTCGGGACCTTCGAGTGATTTGAAGTACTCGCCGATACCGCCATCTTTGGCACGCGATTTACGGTTGAGTTTCGTTTTGTGTTTACGGATTTGACGTTCCAATTTGTCGACGACGAGGTCGATTGCCGCGTACATGTCGAGGTTGGTCTCCTCAGCACGGAGCAACAAGTTCGGCATCGGGATCGTCACTTCCACTTTTTGTTTCTCATTGTACACTTTCAAGTTGACGTAAGCCGTCTGTGCATCCGTAGGAGTTGTGAAATACCGAGTCAATTTGTCCAGCTTTTTCTCGACATAGTCTTGGATGGCTGGTGTGACTTCAATGTTTTCGCCGCGAATGTTATAAATCATCTGAACTCCTCCTTAAAATAACCGCTTGACCCAATGATTCGTCAGATTGGACCGAATCTCCTGCTTCATTTCTGAAAAGAAAGTGGAACCAGGTGGCTCATATATAGTATACCCCGAATCCGAATCGTTTGAAAACGTTATCATCAGAAAATAATGACAATTTTGTTCCGACAGGTCCGTCTTCCACGTGAATCGGTGGTATAGAAACAAACTACCCGTTCTGTCCGTTCTTAAACGCGATTTTGATTGGGAAGGACATTATGTGAGAAAAACAAAAAAGTCGGCCCCGTTAGGAGCCGACTCGTGGTTCGAAATTATAATTTTGTAACGTTAGCCGCTTGTGGGCCACGCTCGCCATCAACGATTTCAAACTCTACCTCTTGACCTTCGTCAAGTGATTTGTAGCCGTCAGTTTGGATTGCTGAGAAGTGTACGAATACGTCTTTGCCGCCTTCTACTTCGATGAATCCAAAACCTTTTTCTGAGTTAAACCATTTTACTTTACCTACCATGTGTAAATCCATTCCTTTCACCATTGAAGAATACAGAGGCTTTCCCTCTATCGGTAATCTTACCACCTTCTTGCAGGCGTGACAAACACTTTCTCAAATTTTTGCAAACGAATTCGCGTTTGGCTTACATTGGAATTATATTTCCCTACTTTTCATATCGCCTTATTGAATTTACATATTTTGTGATATATCATGGAAGGGATGATTTAGGTTTGTGTTCCATCTGTTATGGCCGAGCCTGAAAATCCAATACGAAAAGGATGGTGCAGCTGTATGCGCCCCTACCATTCCGAGGAGAAATACCGGATCACGAAACGGACGGTGGCGATTTTGCCATGTCGAGACATGACGATGCAATCGCGGATCATTCTCGAGGACGGATCTGAGATCATGACGCCGCTCCGGCCCTACCAGCTGTTGCAGCTCTCGTGCCGCCAGTACAGCAGTTCGATCGAGGAACGCATCTTCGTCGCCAAGCGCGTCGCCGGTGTCAAAGGCAAAGTGCCTGTCGTCATCGAACCGACGTCCGGGCTCGTCTTCTTCCCGACGAAGTCCCCGAAGCGCCCTGATTGCGAATGGTACGCCTGGTCCCACATCCGTGACATCTCGAGTGACTCGCTAGAGCCGAACGGCTCGGTCGTCACCCAGGACGGTCACCGGATTCAAACGAATGCGACCGCGTACGTCCTCCGCAACCAGCTGAAAGCGACGGGCGAACTCGTCGCCCGGTTTCAACAATTGAACCAGAACGCCTTGCTCGAATCCTGACCCTTCCGTCGTCCGACGGGAGGTTTTTTTCTGTCGGTTTCGCTTCACTTTTTGAAAAAGAGGTCGATATATTGGTCGAGGTGACAACTATGCAAATCCAAGCCCCATTGACCGCGGCCGTCGCGGTCACGGCCGGTATCCAAACGAACCGGGTCTATAAGGCCGAACTCGTCAAACAGACCGGACCCGACTCCGGCATCGTTAAAATCAACGGCGAGCACGTCGAGGTCACGTTCGAAGGCGGGCTCCCGAAGACGAATCCGTTCCAATTGACGCTCGCCGAACAAGACGGCCAGCTGATCGGGACGATCGTCGTCAAGCCTGAGCCGGAGACTCCGGACATGCCGAGCAGTCAACCGGTGAAACTCGATACAAAAATCCAAGCGTTGCTCGCGTCGCTACCGCCCGAGGTGCGGAGCGCCGTCAGCCGCCTGCTCCAATCAGGACGGTTACCGATGAACGAGGACACGGTGCGACTGCTCGAAACCGTCTTTAAAGGTGACCTGCGCGATGCGGTCCTTTGGCTAAAGACGATCGAGGCACCGACGCTCCCGCGTGACGTCGCCCGCGACATCGCCGTCGCGTCATTAGATGAAGCGAGACAACTGGTGACTCGTCCGGCACCCGACGCCCCCTACCCGCAGAAAGAACGCTTCATCGAGCACGTCAACTTGTCGCGTCCCGTCAGCGAACGTTTGACGCCGACACCGGAGACGGTCGACCGACTCATCAATGAATTGCCGGAGCCGCGCCCGACGCGAATCGAGCCGCGCGAGGCGTTACCGCCCGTCCTCGGACGACCGGTGCTCGTCAAAGAAGTGACGACACATCTCGCGACCGTGACGAACACGTTCCGAAACGAGCAAGTGACGGTCACGAAACAGCTCGGCCAAGTCGCCGCCCTCGTCGAGACGAACCCGCATCAGGCGCGCCCCGCGCTCGAGACGGTGTCGACACGGCTGACGCAACTCATCCAAAAGACGGACGCCTTGCTACATACGAGCGCGACCCAAGAGAAGGCGCTCGTCGCGATGACGGCGAAGCTCGATGTCGCCCTCGGGCTGCTGTCGACGAAACCTGCCGAGAGTGCCGCACTCATTAAAGAAGTGCGCGCCAGCTTGAACGAGTTCCGCTACGTGCCGAACCATGTCCGGCTCGAATACATCCCGCACCAGGCGACCCGCGCCGGCGAACTGCCGCGCGTCACGCCGTTCAAGGTCGACCCGAACCTATCGGGCCGCGTCATCCAAGAGACGGCGCAGCGCGTCCAAGCGTCGACATTGTCATTGAAAGCTGACGCGGCGACACCTGAAGCGCAGCGGCTCGCCTCGTTCTTCCAAGTCCAACAGACACTGAACCGGCTCGACGGCGGGCAGCTCCAGCAGCTCATCCTCGCCTTGCCGGCGAAAGTCCAAGAGATCGACACCGGTATCCACGTCCATATCCAAAACCGTGAGGCCGGGGACGTCGTCGACTGGGAGAACAGCGTGCTCTATATCCGACTTGAGACACCACGTCTCGGAGAGATCGGCGTCAAACTCGAGGCGATCGACCGGAATCTGCGACTCACGCTCGAACACGATGACCCTGTCGTCGAGACGCTCGCCAAGCCGCTTCTCGGCAAAATCGAGACGACGCTCGAAGCGATCGGTTACCGGAGCGTGACCACCCAGTTCCGCCCATTGACGAAGACGGACCGACCGGAGATCGAGCGTCCGACGCTCGAGACGACCGGCTATGATTTCCGCATCTAGGAGGCTGTTATGTATCAACGTATGGATTTGACGAAACGCAAGACGGCCGCCGTCGTCCGCTATGACGAGACGATCGACCGGGCCCCGGTCATCGTCGCCCGTGGAACAGGCGCCGTCGCCGATAAAATTTTAGATGAGGCAAGATCGCGCGGCGTCGCCATCGAGCACGACCACTCGCTCCTTGGTCACCTGCTCGACCTTGACCTCGGGGATGCGATTCCCCCTCAGCTGTATGACGTCATGGCCGAAGTGCTATTACTGATCGAAGAACTCGATACCATCAAAGGAGACCCATCATGAATTCGAACCGACTATACGAAATGAGCCCGCAAGAGCTGACCCAAGCGATGCTCCACGCGCTCGTCTACCACTATGAACAAGCCAGGACGGCGACGATCGCCGAACGCAACCGCCACTTGCGTCAAGCACGCGAACTGCTCGCGAAGCTCCACCAAGGACTTCACGACGGCGGCGGCATCATCTCGGCCCAACTTGACGAGCTTTACCTCTATATGGCGAAATCGAGCCTCGAGGCATTGATCGAACAAGACATGGACAAGATCGAGGAGCTTCACGGCCTCGCAAGTGAGCTCGACAAGACGTGGGGCGAGGCGATTGAGAACGCCCGACTTCAACCCGTACCTTCAGGAGGAAACCGTTATGAAAATTACCAATAACGTGCAAGCGCTCAAAGCCTACTCGTCGCTCACGGTCAACCAGGCGACGATGAAAAAGACGATGGACCGCCTCTCGAGCGGCGTCCGCATCAACAAGGCGTCCGACGACGCGGCCGGGCTCGCCATCTCCGAGAAGATGCGCATCCGTCTCGACTCGCTGTCGATGGCCGAACGCAACACCCTCGACGGCATCTCGCTCACACAGACGCTTGAAGGTGGGATGAGCGAGACGCACGCCCTCCTGCAACGGATGCGCGAGCTGTCGGTCCAAGCGTCGAACGGGACGCTGAGCGGTGATGACGCCAAGGCGATCCAAGACGAGATCACGGCGCTCACGGCTGAAGTGACCCGGATCGCCGAGACGACCGAGTTCAACTCGAAGAAAATTATGAACGGGGACTATATCGCCGGCAATGAGACGCTCTTCTTCCAACTCGGGGCCGGTAGCGGCGAAGGCGTCGTCTTGAACATCGACGACATGCGCGCCGGTGCCCTCGGGATTGAGGGACTGGATGTGACGACGCAAGGTGGCGCCAATGACGCCATCGCCAAGTTCGACACCGCCATTCAAAAGGTCTCGCTCGAACGTTCGAAACTCGGCGCCATCCAGAACCGGCTCGAGGCGAACGTGAGCGTCGTCACGATCGGGTCTGAGAACTTGACGGCTTCCGAGTCACGCATACGCGACGCCGACATGGCGCGCGAGATGATGGACTTCGCCCGTCTCAACATCTTGAATCAATCCGGTATGGCGATGATCGCCCAATCGAACGCATTGCCGCAAGGCGTGCTACAATTGTTGAACTAACTTAAGGAAGGACGGATTCTATGGACATTCGTCGCATCATGGAGACGCAGTCGCTTCACGGCGCCGGTAAGGCGAAACGCTCCGAGGCTGAGCCTGGCGTCTCGTTCCAGAACGTCATCGGTCAAAAACGTGAGGACCGCGAGCACGAGCGTTTCCAGCGCCAAATCGCGGCCATCCACGAGAAAGGCGAGCTTCTCGCCGAGAGCCAGACGGTCGAGTCGCTCGCTGAATATAAACAGCTCATTAAAGACTTTATGAAAGACGCCGTCGACGCGGCGCTCCGCCTCGAGGACAAACGCGGCTTCAACCGCCGCGGCCGGGCCAAGATTTACAAGATCGTCGAACAGGTTGACCAAAAGCTACTCGCGTTGACGGATCAAGTCATCTCGGGTGAGGCGTCCCGTTTGTCGCTCCTCGACCAAGTCGGTGAGATTCGCGGACTGCTCGTCAACGTATACGTGTGAGGTGAGATGATGGCAGAACATATCTTTTCGAAAAAAGTGAAATGTCCGTATTGCTTGAAACAGAGTGAGACGCCACGTGTCTTGTCGCGCCACATCCGGCCACAGGAAGTCGCGAAGGACGGATACACGACGTACGACGGTGCCAACCCGTACTTTTATGAGCCGACCGTCTGCAGTCATTGTCATCTCGTCTTTCACGACTCATTCGACAAGATGCGGAAGACGAATCGCGAGGCGCTCGAATCGGGCTACTTCGACCGCGTCAACGCCGAGGCGCTCACGGGCGACCGCTCGGCCGAGCACGTCATCCGGCTCTACAAGTTCGCCGTCGTGACAGCTCAACTGAGTGGACAAAAGCCGTCCGTCGTCGCCATGCTCGGCATGCGGCTCGTCTGGATGTACCGCCTGACGGGCGACGAGGCGTCCGAGAAGGAATGGATGAAGCGGACGCTCGACAAGTACAACGAGGTGCAGGAGGCGTACACGGACCAAGTCCGGACCGGCCTCCCGTACGACCAGCTCATGCTGCGGATCGCCGACTTGTCGGCCGCGCTCGGTCTATATGAGGATGCAAGGCGTTGGTACGGCATCTTGCTCGGCAGCAAGGAAGTGTCGGAGCGGATCCGTACCCAGGCCCGGTCACACTGGGAAGACTTTAGAATCGAACATGCCTAAAAGGGAGAGCCGCGGCTCTCCCTTTTCGCATACAAAAAAAACCGCGCTCATCCACTCACGGACAAACGCGGTCGGTTCTCTTCACGGATGAACCCCCAAACCGAAAGGAGATAGACGCGACATGAATCATGTCAAAACCTAAACTGGGCATCCAAGAACCGATCGCGCGGTGGCGTCTTGCACGGTACATTCTCATTATAATTCGGATTTCGCTATTTTACTATTATTTTTATCACGTTCAGATTAGGGTATGGTTAGTAGGAATCCAAAGGAGGTCATTCCATGTTTGAAGCCCGCTATATCGAAACGGTACGCTCGATTTTCAAGGAACAGAAACAGCTCGCCGAAGACGCGTTGAAGCAAGTGAACGACGAGGACATGCATCGCGTGCTCGCGAAAGACACGCTCTCGCTCACGGTCATCGTGCAGCACATCTCGAACAACATGAAGTCCCGCTGGACCGACTTTTTGACGACGGACGGCGAGAAGACGGACCGGAACCGCGACGCCGAGTTCGAGGACCAACAACAGTCACGCGACGAACTGATGGCGACGTGGGACAAACGTTGGCAACTGTTGGACGACGTCTTGGCGAGCCTCACGCCGGAAGACCTCGGCAATACCGTCTTCATCCGCGGCGAAGAGAAGACGGTCATCTGGGCGATTGAGAAGCAAGTGTCGCACTACAGCTATCACGTCGGACAAATCGTCTTTCTCGCGAAAGTATTCGCTGGCGAGAACTGGAACGTGTTGACGATTCCGTTGCCGCATCAACGACAATAGGAGAACGCGCATCGCGAAGATGCGCGTTCTCTTTATTTGGTGATGTCGATCGTGTATTCGTAACGAGATTCTCCAATCGACTCATAGTTCGCGTCCGACGGTCCATCGATGACGACTTTCACGTCCGCTAACTCTTCCGGCATCGCTTTGACGAAGAAGAGGACGTTCCCTTCCTTCTTCACTTTCCCGAGGAACTCGCCGCCGACATCATCTGAGAACCACAAGTCAGCCGACACTTGTTCGCCCGTGTTGGTCACGAGCGTCGCTTGGTTTGGATGAAAACTGATGGTGTCGTCAATCGTATTTTCGACAATGACATTCATCGCGACGACTGTCACTTCTTCTTGTCCGTCAAACGAGTCTCGGTACGCCTCGTTGACCGTGAGTCGGGACGTCTGCACTTTATCGATGGCGAAGTTGACAGAGCCAATCGTCTCTTTGATGTCGAGCTCCTTGTTCTTCATGAAGATTTGGTTTGAACCAAGTTCACTCTCCTGCACTTCTGCTTCTTCTTTTGTGTCTGCCGCTGGTTCTTCCTTCTTCTCTGCCTCTACAACTTCCTCCGTATCGGTCGCTGTCGTCTTCAGTTCATCGGCCTCTCCGCAGCCTACAAGCAGTGTTAAAGGTAAAGCTAGGATCAATCCATATCGTTTCATGTTCATCTTATTTCTCTCCTTTTTCATGTGAGTGGTGGTTGATAAGATGAGCATACTGGATTGTCTAGCCCGCCCGTTGTAAAAAAACGTATAGGGTTATTATCCTAAATAAATAAAAGTCAAGGTCATTGAAACGACCTTGACTTTGACTGATTTATCCTCTTGATTTGAGCTCTTCTTCTTCATACGGATCCGGACCCTCTTCGAGTGGCGCATCGTCTTCGACATACGCCTCGATTTTCGGGTCACGTTCCACATATTCATCGTACGCCCCTTCTGGACCGTAGACGAAGTAACGACGGTTTTTCGCTGACTCAGGTTTCACTTTTTTCTCACTCATCTCGTTTCCCTCCCCTTTCCAGAAAAGAAGCAACGGTTACAGTGGTATTTACCCGATTTTAAACGAAAACAGACGTCTTTGCATCTCTATCAAATAGAATGAAACTTTTTCGGAGTTGAGTCGTAAATAATGATAACGAATAGATGAGGAGACGAGATGGATGAGTTTATTTAAAACAGGATTCGTTCGCGGTGTGAAGTGGTTCGCGCTATTCGGGTTGCTGGCGACGTATCAGTGGTGGAACGGAAATATGGAAGGTGTACATAATATGCTCGTCTATGGTGGGATGGCGTTCTTCCTTGGTCTGACGAGTGTCATCTATGAAGTTCGACAGTGGTCGTTCTGGAAACAGATTCTGATTCATTGGGCCACGATGCATGTGACGATTCTGCCGCTCGTCGTATTCAGTGGTTTTCTGCCGGTGTCGTCACTTCAAGACGCCCTGATGGTTTACTTGAAGTTTAATGTGAGCGGGCTGGTTTTGTTCACGCTATCCAGAATGCTTTTGAAAGTGCGACAAGAAATCAAAACCTCATAAATAAAAACAGCTCGAAGGCGCACCTTCGAGCTGTTTCATGTCTGTTGATCGAATAATCCCGAGAAGTTCGAATCGACGTCCTCATATGGGTCGACGTACGACTTGACTGTCTTCCGTTCCTGTCGCGCCGTCCCGAGTGTCATCCCGAGCCGTTGATGCTCGGCCTCGATTAAGCGGGCAATCTGCTGGCTGTCGTCGACGAGTTGACGAATCACCGTCTGGTCAGCGTCCTTCAAATCCGGTCCGTGCGCCGCAAGCAATTGTTCGCGGTCGTCGAGCAACTCATGGATTTGGTCCATCCATGTGTCGTATGTCGGCTCTTCCGGCACTTTCGCCAGTAAATCTTTTAATCGCTGTGTTTTGAAGATAATCTCATCAATTGGTCTCATGCTTGCTTCGCGAGTTTCATCGCTTCCTTCCACGTGTCGCGGAGCTCTGTCGTAAAGTCGAGCACTTCGTCGAGGATGGTCGTGTCGTTTTTGACGTTCGCATCGACGAGGCGACGCCACATGTATTCGTACAGCGAGTCCAAGTTCGCCGAGATGGCAACATCCTTATTCAACGTTAAGCGCATCTCTTGAAAGATAGCTTGTGTCTTTTGAATGTTCGTATTTTTTAAATCCGGGTTTCCTTGCTCGATGGCGAGTTTGGCGAGACGCATGAACTTGAGCGCCCCGTCATACAGCATGAGCGTCAGTTCTTGTGGGTTTGCGGTCGTGACCGCGTTGTTTTGGTATGCTGCATATGGATTGGCTACCATCTTAGTTCCTCCTTACATTCCTCCGCCTAAAAACTGTTGCAGTGAGGCGGCTTGCGAGTTCGCCTGGTTCATCGCCGTCTCCATTGCTGCGAAGCGACGGTAGTAGGCGTTTTCTTTATTTACAAGTAAGTCGTTCAAGCGCTGAATGCGCGTATCGATTTGCGCCATCTCTCGCCCCATCGAATAGGTCGGTGCACCAGATCCGTCCGCCCCAGCAATCCGGGTGATCGTCGCTCTGGAATCAGCTGCTGCATCACGGATTTGTGGAAGCAGTCCACTTTCTGCATTCGTGAACAGTTGATACACCTGTTCTGGATCTTTCTCGATGGCGGCTTTGAGTTTCTCTTCATTCAACTCAATTTTTCCACCGTTCGTGAAGTCAGCCCCGGTCGCAAGACCAATTTGGAACAACTGTTGCATTGTATCATCGTTCGTTGAAGCTGATGTACTCGACCACTTGCCACGCATCGTATCCATCGCACTGCGGACAATCGTATCACCACGGAGCATCCCGCTCATCGCTTTTTCTTCCCACTTCTTGATTTCATCTTCAGACAATTCATCACGTTGCGCCTGTGTGAGCGGAGTAAATGAACGGAAACGGTCTTCTTTGACTTTCTTGTTCATCAAATCAATCGTCTCATTATATTTATCGACAAACCCTTTGATGTTATCAAACACTTTTTGGGTGTCAGTTGCGGCTGATAGCGTGACAGGTGTTGGGTTACTTACTTCCTTAAACTCAGCTTTCAAAGTGATGGTCATGTTGTCAAACGTGACAGTATTCGAAGAACGAGTCACATCAATCCCGTTGATTTTAAATTTAGCATCTACACCAATTGGAGCGTCGCTTAGCCCGAGAGCGATTCGCGATTCTGCATCAAAATCGATTGTCGCGGCTTGCCCTGTCTCTTTCGTCGAAATTGAAATTTTTCCAGTTGACGGTTCAAAAAATGCTGATAAACCGGTATCCTTACCGTTCAATTGACTGATTAAGTCTTGAACAGTCGCATCCGCACCCAGTTCAATTTTTTGATGTGGTCCTGTCGCAGACGACTTAAACCCTAGTTCATATCCTGTACCGCTCGTGTACTCCGCAACGACACCTTTCGGAATGACGCTTTCTGGATACTTCGTCAATTCATTTGCTGTTAGTTTTCCAGTGACGGCATCATACGTGAAATCATCATTGATTAACGTGTTGCCATCCTTATCTTTTAAGACGACGGTTGAAAAATCTAATCCTTTAGCCAATATCATTTCTTTACCATCAGCATCTTGATGGACACGCTTTTGTCCGGCGACTAATCCTTTGAGATCTGAGATTTTCGTAGTGGCTGTAATCTGCTGGTCCACCTTGGTGAGTGGTTCAACTACAGTTGAAGCAGCAGTAGCCAAATTTTCCACGGATTCAATCTTGATTGCCGTGTTCCCGCTCGATGGTCCAGCCACTACGGAGACACGCGACTCATCAGAAGAGCTAGATGTCTTCGCATAGAAATTTCGGCTGAACATGAGATCGACCGCACTGTTTCTTAGCGTCATGAGCGAGCGATTGATTTCACGATAAGCGTCTCGTTTCCATTCAGTCGTTTGTTTCTTTTGTTCAAGCTTGTCGACCGGTACTCGTTCCACTTGCATCAACTGCTTAATAATTGTATCGGTATCAATCCCACTGGCGAGTCCGCCGAATCGGATAGGTGTTGTCATGATGGACCTCCTTTATACACGTTCATCGAAGAGCTGATTGAATTCCATAAACGCAGCGAAAAAGTCGAGGGACTTCTTGCTTGGGATTTCACGAATGACTTCGTTGTTCGTGTCCACAATTTGAATATAATAGTCGTTCAATTTTTCATGTTTCATAAACTTAAGACCAGTACGTTGTTGTTCTAATACACGGTTTGCCTTCTCGACGGCAGCCTCTAACTTTGTCACGTGTTGAGGTGTCGGGAGAATAACGATACCTTCGTCAGCGAGCGCTTTTTGATTCGCTTCGACGAACACGTTTTTTGTTTGTTCATAGGGCAAGACAGAAGAAGGTAAGTGAAGCCTGACTTCAGAGATAATTGGATTCATAAGCTTCTGCTCCTCATTTTCATTGTTCTCACATACTATATCGGTTCACCACACTTCATTTTTCAGTTTTATTGAGATGTAAAAGCATTGCAGTAATATAAGTGAATGTTTAAACGTTATGTTTTAACCAAACTCTTTTTTCAAATTCTTAAACTAAAAATCCTTTTCATCCCTATCCTTTTTCTACAATGGTATTCCGACTATCAAAATTAAAATCGGGAACTAATAATATAGAGTACTAATTTTTAGAGATTCGAGGAGGGTGCATGATGGAATGGGACGAATTGACCGTGTTTGAGAAAAGTTTATTGTTAGGAACATTACTAGGAGATGGAACCATTACACGAACAAATTCAAAAGTCGCTCCGAAGAATGGACTGCAGTACCGCGAACATTTTTCAGTCAAGCAAATGGAGTATCGTGAGTGGAAACTAAAGAGCGCCCCTCGTGTCTTTGAGGGGATTAAAGTCAGAAAGACAGGAACAAGTGCAGAACTCTATTCAAGAAAGGATCAGCTATTTACTTGGTTACGAGACCAATGTTATGACGATCGAAAAAAACAGATTCCGGTACATTTATTAGAAGAATGTGTTCATCCCGTTTTTTTACTAGCTCTGTATTTGGATGATGGAAGTCTGTCATTGACAAAATCTACACGCTCCAAATTGAATCAGATGATCATAACTCCACATATCTATCTTTATCTCCAAGCCTTTTATCCTGAGGAACTTGAACTGTTAAGTTCATTCATAGAGCGAACGTTCCATCATCATTTCGTATTGAGTCGACGTTCTGATGGTCACTTCTATACACTTCGTATTCAAAAAACAGAAGAATCGATTCGTTTCTTAAATGAGTTCTCTCCTTATGCTTATGCCATTCCATCCATGCGCAAAAAGCTCGATTGGGACTATCGATTAAAGATTGAACGAGAGAAACATCCCGATATGACTGTCATTTCCTCAAAAGCAAAAAATGACTATACAACAGATGAGATTGAGTTTATCATTCGAGCAAAACAGAATGGAATGACGGACGCTGCGATTGCCCAGCAGCTAGACCGTACCTACTGGTCTGTTGTTTACAAATGGCAAGATATTAAAAAGAATTATTTGAAAGAAGACATAGCCGTTTATCTATATTAAAAAATGTCCGTCTCTCATTTTTTGAGGGACGGACATTTTTACAGCCTGATTCTAGTGAATGTTGGTTAAGAAATAGAGTAAATCTTAACGGAGAAGTTGAAGAACCGCTTGCGGCTGCTGGTTTGCTTGACTAAGCATTGCTTGTGAAGCTTGGTTAAGGATGTTGTTCTTCGTGAAGTTCATCATCTCTTTTGCCATGTCAACATCGCGAATACGTGACTCAGCAGCTTGAAGGTTTTCTCCAGAAGTGCTCAAGTTGTTAATCGTATGCTCAAGACGGTTTTGCGAAGCACCTAATTTAGAGCGCTCTGCAGATACTTTTTCAATCGCATCTTGAAGAACAGTTACAGCATTACCAGCATTTTCTGCTGTTGAAACATCAAGAGCATTTTCAACGCTCGAGTTGTTAGTTCCGTCTGTAACGTTTGCGACTCCAGAGAATCCAGCTCCAGTTCCAGTGATCCCGAGTGCAGCTGCACGCATGTCTGTGAACGAGACCGTCATTGTTTGGTTTTCGTTCGCACCAATCTGGAGTTTAAGTTCAGAACTTGCTGCAGTTGCAGGTGTCGTAGGTGCGACAGCAGCAGTGAGTGCTGTTGAGAACTCAGCCGTGGCACCGCCTGTTGCTGAAGAAACATCAACACCAGAAACGTCAATTGTTAAACCGTCAACCGTAACTGTCGATCCAGTAATAGCATTGTTTGTTGTTCCGCCATCAGTACTGTATGTCCAAGTTCCCGCATCAACATCATGAGAAACTGACAAAGTAACATCTGCAGCTCCAGTGTAAGTTCCTTCAACTGTAACGTCGCCAGTTGTTCCAGCAACTGTATCGACAGTTAAGTTAGTTGGGGTTGCAAAAGTAGATGCAGCAACTCCACCAACAGCTGCAGTTCCAGGCACTTGTACACCAGATGTAGCATTAAGAAGTTTTTGGTTGTTAAATTCAGTTGTGTTACCAACGCGGTTGATTTCAGAAGTCAACGAGTTGATTTCTTTTTGAATTTCGCCACGGTCAGTTGTTGTGTTTGTATCGTTACCTGCTTGAACAGCAAGTTCACGCATACGTTGAAGGATTGAGTGTGTTTCATTCAGAGCACCTTCAGCTGTCTGAATCATCGAAATCCCATCTTGTGCGTTACGTGAAGCTTGGTCCAAACCACGAATTTGACCGCGCATTTTTTCAGAGATTGCAAGACCAGCAGCATCGTCGCCAGCACGGTTAATGCGAAGACCTGAAGACAATTTCTCCATTGCCTTTCCAGTGTTAGCCGTGTTGAATGACATGTTACGGTGTGCGTTCATTGCATTTAAGTTATTGTTAATAATCATTGTAATTTCCCTCCATAGGTTTGAGTTTTTCCGCTCTTCCAAATCCATTTGTCCGAGCATACAAGGTTTAGGCCGGCCCCTCACCTTGTATTAGTTGGAACGTTTTATCGTTTCCATACTCTATATCGGAATGATAGGGGCAATGTTTAGTGATGTCTCAATTTTTTTATTGTTTTTTTAACCAGTCGATTACACGATCTTGACTAAGCTTGCTTCCACCGTCCTTGATTCGGCTAATTCGTTCCACGACACATCCCGAACCTTCATTTCGGACGTAAATTCGCCCAGGCAATCCAATATTAGTACCCCATTCTCACTCGTAATAGTGATGCTCTTTAGTTCTAACGATATTTCGACGATACTTCGGTTTTCCCATTCGATATGAAATTTCCATTTCGATCAATCCTACTTCTAAGCTCATTCTTTCGCTCGGGTCTTTCAATTGTCTGTAGTCCTTGTAAAAAGTAGGAGAAAGTTTTACATATTGAAATACTTTATCGAATCCTCGCTCCATCCTTTGCTCTAAATCCATTTTCTTTTTTAATTCACTTGTCGTTGTTTCCCGTTCAAAAAATACTTCGGTTCGTTGTGCAATTAAATTTTCGTACTCGATTTGTAATCGCTCACGCTCATTCCACTCTTCATTCAACCAGTTTTCAAGTTCATGCATTTCGGCTCTCTGGCTAGTTACGATTTCCCTTTCATTCTCTAACTGAGAGATGTACGCATTCATCTCATCTTTGTACTTCGTTAATAGACCGTATAGTTGTTCACGCTCCGAAATGACTTTCTCGTATTCAAGTTTCATATGTTTAATATCACTGAGATACTCGGTGGCACGCGCTTTTTCTTGTTCTAATAATTCCTCAAATTCACGATTTTTATTATTCTCTTGATACATTTCACGGTCGATTTCTTCTGTCCGTTCTGTCACTTGAAACAGTTGATCGGTCAACGTTTTAATAAGATGTTCGTAGTGTCGAACCGTGCTTTCACTTGCAGCTTCTTCAAGCTTCGCTTTATAGGTTTGAAGCAATTTAGTCGTTCGTTGGTGTTCTTTTTGAACTTTTAGTCGTTCTTCTTGAAGTTCTTTTAACATCATTTTAGATTGGTTCAAACGATATTGAGTTTCGCTAATGATTTTCTCTGATTGACTTAGCGTTTCCTCAAGATTTTGTACCTTGATATTCTTTTCATCTAATTGTTTTTGCTGTGCCTGAACGTGACGCAACAACTTGCTTACTATCTCATTTTTCTCTTTCAAAGAATTCGAAAGATCATTCATTCGTTGCTGATTTTTGCTAGAGTCTTTCTCTTTCAATTTTTGTTGCAAAGATTGAATTGTTTTTTGATTCAACTCTTCTTTCTTTTTCAAAGACTCTAACAGACGATTCTGTTTATCTATCGTTTGACTTTGTTCAATCCACTTGTCTTTTAGCTTCGTCCCTTTTTCATCCAAGTGATCAATCCATTTGTCTATAAACTGAGATGTTTCTTTAGAGTATTTTTCTATTCTTTCTTTCCATACGTCGATAGATTCATTCAAGTTATATCCCTCATTCTTTTTTATCTAATTACATTTCTAATTCTATTCTATACCAACAAATATCAAATGGCTCATCACCATAAGGTGTGGTTGACGCATAAAATCCATCAGATTTTGAATTGAACATAGAAAAAAAGCGAAAACCCCGGTATCGTA